>CACYTW010000101.1 GCA_902777435.1 uncultured Ruminococcus sp.
CAAGAATAATATTGCTGTGACGTCCCATAATCTCTGTGATAAGTGAATAAGTGCATTCATCACCTAACTCATTGTGAGATGATATCTCGATATTGATAACTCTATCGTAGTCATTTTGCGTTATTTTTGATATTGTACCGCCGCAAAGATGCTTACGCATAAGCATACAGAGCATTGGCGGTGTCATAGGATTTTCACGCTTGACCGAGGTCAAATGAACTCTGGCATTTGACGCACTTGCCGACATCAATAATCTGTAACTTCCTTTAAATGTTCTGACAGCGATAATTATTTCATCTTTCTCAGGCTGATAAATTTTGTCGATTTTACCGCCCATTACAGTATTATTAAGCTCAGATACTACGCTGTGTGTAACAAAGCCATCATAAGACATTATCTATAACCTCACATATTACGCTTTTTTAAGTTCTTCTACCTTATCTAAACGCTCCCACGGAAGATATATATCATCTCTTCCAAAGTGGCCGTAAGCTGCAGTTTGTGTATACATAGGCTGTCTTAAATCCAATGAATTAATTATACCGCTTGGACTTAAATCAAACACCTTAGATACTTTTTCGGCAATCTCTAAATCGCTTATAATACCTGTGCTCCTCGTGTCAATTCTGAGTGATACAGGTTGCGAAACACCGATTGCATATGCAAGCTGAACTTCACAGGCTTTTGCAAGACCTGCCGCAACGACATTTTTTGCAACATGACGGGCAGCATATGCCGCACTTCTGTCAACTTTTGTGGGGTCCTTACCCGAAAATGCACCGCCGCCGTGGCTTGCATAACCGCCGTAAGTATCAACTATAATCTTTCTGCCTGTATGACCCGAATCTCCCTGAGGGCCTCCGATTACAAATCTTCCCGTTGGGTTGATAAAATATTTGGTATCTTCGTCAAGAAGATTTGCATCTATTACAGGGAAAATAATCTTTTCTTTAATATCTTTTCTGAGTGTTTCGATATCAACATTCTCGTCGTGTTGAGTTGAGATAACAACGGTATCAACACGCTTAACACTTCCGTCTTCGTTATATTCAACTGTTACCTGTGACTTTCCGTCAGGTCTTAAGTAGGTAAGTTCTCCTTTTTTGCGTGCCTCTGTGAGCCGTCTTGCAAGCTTGTGTGCCAGGTATATAGGCATAGGCATATAGGTGTCAGTTTCATCACAGGCAAAACCAAACATCATTCCCTGGTCACCTGCGCCTATTCCGTCTCCGTTATCATCAACACCCATAGCTATATCACCTGATTGTTCATCAATGGCGGTGATAACAGCGCAAGTATCGCAGTCAAAGCCGTATTTTGCTCTGTCATAGCCTACGGAACGTACCGTTTCACGAACAATATGTGTTATATCAACATATGTTGTTGTGCTTATCTCTCCCACAACAAGAACAAGTCCCGTTGTGACAGTAACCTCGCAAGCTACACGGGCATTTTTATCCTCTTTTAAAATCGCATCAAGAATTGCGTCAGATATTAAGTCAGATATTTTATCGGGATGTCCCTCTGTAACCGATTCTGATGTAAATAATCTCTGATACATAGCTTTAGTCCTCCGTAATTATACTTTCTATATATTTAAATGCCTTGTCGTTTATTGTATTAATATCAGCATTGGAATCAATAATTTCTATTTTATGTGTGTTGTTTAACTTTTCAAATACCGTTAAAAAGTTCTTTCTTATCTCTCTTATTTTTTCAATGTCCTTTTCGTATAATTCAGGTTTTGAACGTGTTTTGTCTATTCTGTCCTTACAGGTGTCAGGGTTTACATCAAAGAAAATACATAAATCGGGCTTTAACATTCTCTCGCAATTAAGATTTATATCCATTACCCAATCAATATCTGTTGCCGTTCCCTGATATGCAAATGAAGAAAAATAATATCTGTCAGATATTACTATATAATTCTCATCAAGATATTTCTTTATTCCGCAATCGGGGTCTGTTATATGCTCAAGTCGGTCTGCCAAAAATAACGCAGACTGTAAATACATATCTTTTTCAAGGCTTTCAGATAATATATTTCTTAAATACTTACCTGTGGGTGAGTCAGTAGGTTCTGCTGTACAATACACCTTTCTGCCGAGTTTTTCTAACTTTTTGCATATCAGCTTAAGCTGTGTACTTTTGCCCGAACCATCAAGTCCCTCAAGCACAATGAATTTTCCTTTGCTCATAAAATAACAACCTTTCTTACCACAATACATTATTATAACTAAAATGTATCAAAAAAGCAACTATATTTTACAAATTTTATGCTGTTTAATGAAATTAATAAGTTCTTCTTTTGAGTTTATCACTTCTTCTTCTATTACCGCATTCAGCAAAAAATTCAAAATATCGCCGATATCCCTTCCGCCATAACCTAAATTCTTTATGTCAGTGCCGCTTATATCAAGTTCATTGATAGAGCAACACTCTTTGTTTTCTATAATACTGTTAATTTTTTTTCTGGTTTCTTCCCATTCTTTGCTGTTATTTTTATAAGCTACCGATAAGAAATCAATACACTTATTTACCATATCCGCTCCGCATTTGTTGATAAATCTTTTGCAATCGCTTTTTTCAAGGTGCGGACATTGACCTTTTAATGATAAATACATTTTGATTTTTGCAATGCTTTTATTATCCATTTTTAATTTTTTTAGTATCTTAGCAGTTTTCGTAGGTTCAATAGAATAAAACAAAGCGGCAAAACCCATTGAAATATCTTTTGGCATCAATCCTATCATAGAAATATCTTTTTCGATCAGCGTTACTCCGAATACATACTCGAATACGCTTTTATATTTTTGAATAATATCGGGATTACTCGATAAAATAATCTTTTTAAGTTCAGCCAAAATTCGTTCTGCGGAAATTTCCGATAGAAGATTTATGTTTTCAAACAGCGCTTTTTCGGTGTTGCTTTCTATATCAAAGCCCAATACTGCGGCGAACCTTAATGCCCTTATAATCCTGAGTGCATCTTCCTTAAATCTTTTATCGGGAACGCCGACGCATCTGATTATTTTGTTTTCTAAATCTTGTCTCCCGTTGAACAAGTCAATAATATCGCCTTTTTGATTATACGCAAAAGCGTTGATTGTAAAATCACGTCTTTTAAGGTCTTCCTCTAAGGATTTAACAAATTTAATATTGTTTGGATGTCGGCAATCTGAATATTCGCCGTCTGAACGGTATGTTGTTATCTCTATAAAGCGGTTATCTGATTTTACAGTAATCGTGCCGTGCTTTAAGCCTGTCGGAATTGTAGTATAGTTTTTTAATGCATTAATCATTTCGTCAGGGGTAGCCGAAGTACACAAGTCCCAATCATCAGGCTCTTTTCCAAGCAAGCTATCTCTTACACCTCCGCCAACGGCAAAAACCTCGAACCCTTTGGATTCGAGGTCTGTCATTATTTTCTTGACATATTCCGGTAGTTTAATAATATCTGACAAACATATACCCTCTTTTTATTTATCTGCAGTAAACGTTTATATATTTTATCGTATTTAAGTCAAGCATTGTTATTTCATCAGAGGCAGGATTTTGAATAACAATATGCCCGTTGTCCACGTTTTCAAGATAACCGCATTTTTCTATTCTGATGCTGTCATTATTCCATAGATCTATACATATATACTTACCTTTATATTTCTGCAAAAAGGTCAGCATAGATTCAAGAACCCGAGGTCTCTCTCTGTTTTGAGGAATGGACAACAAATCAAACTTTCCGCTTAAATTATCGTGAAATATACTGTTAGTTCTTGAAATATATGGGCAATCCTCTATGTATTTACCTGACTGCTCAAGCTCATAAACAGATTGTTTGATGTATCCTCCGCTCTGACTTACAGAACCGCCTTGTGCCTCACCATAATCTGATACATATTCACATACATCAGGTGTGTAATTGCTCATTTTAACACCTGTATCGCCATATATATTATAATTTATACCCGGCGGAAAAACAACTTCATCATCTGATTTTTCAGAGCTTTTTTCTTTTTCCTTATCTTTTGGCAATAAATTATTTTGTATTTCAGATGTATTTGACGAATTTTCGCTGACTATTTTCTTTGGTTCTTGCCTATTACAGTAATGACGCATTTTATTCAACCCCTTTCATATATTATATTATTCAGGGGTTAAAAAATAGTACATATTATTTTGCTTGTATTTTTCGATACAGCATATTGATTAAATTAATGCTGATAACAGATGTTATTATGCCAAGTAATATTCCGCCTAAAATATCTGTAACAAAGTGCATTTGAAAATATATTCGAGAGAACGATATCAGCAATCCAAGCAGTAATGCGGGTATTCCCCACTTTTGTTTAAAGTGATACCAAATAACAATGGATGAACCGATTGACGAATATGTGTGTCCTGACGGAAACGAGTAACTGTCAGATAACGGAACACCTGTTATTATATCGGGGTTTAGCATATACGGTCGTGGTCTTGCAATAAGAGGTTTTAATATACCATTGCCTAAAATAAGACATAGCAACAAACATACCGCCAAGGTCACACCGCATTTACGTGTCCTTTTGAAAAAGAGCATTGCAATACAGATAATTATCCAGCACAATCCTCCTTCGCCAATAGTAGTTAGTTTAGATAAAATACAGTCCAAAAAGGTGCAACGCAATAATTGTATCGCATTTAAAAGGCACCAATCAATATTATACAGCATAGTCGCTCTCCCATAAATAATCTGTTATATTAATACTTTACCTTAAAATTCGCAATTAGTCAATTAAAATATTTTTTATATATTTCTTGCAAAAAATACTTGACAAATAAAGTATAGAGTGCTATTCTATATAAAGAGTTTAGCACTCAATTGGTGTGAGTGCTAACAAAACGAAAGGAGCTGAACAAAATTGGCATTAGATGACAGAAAAAAACTTATTCTTCGTGCTATTGTTGAAAGTTACATACAAAATGCCGAACCTGTCGGCTCACGCAGTATTGCAAAAAACACAATGCTGAATTTAAGTGCTGCGACAATACGCAACGAAATGGGTGATTTGGAGGAGCTTGGCTATCTCACTCAACCTCACACCTCTGCAGGACGTGTACCGTCCAGTGCGGGATTTCGATTTTATGTTGACTCATTAATGGAAAAGTATTTGATGACCGCCGGTGAGATTGCTGAAATGCGCGAACTTATGTTAAATAAGGTTCGTGAGATGGATAAAATAGTGAAAGATGTTTCAGCAGCCTTTTCTAATTTGACATCTCTTCCTACATTCGGTGTTTTGCCTTCGATTGAAGATGCTGTTATTAAAAATATTAAGCTTGTATTGATTGATGAGCATACAATAATGGTTATCGTTGCTGACAGTTCAGGGCTTATAAAAAATAAACTCTTACGACTGAGAGAAAGTATATCAGATGATGTGATAACAGAACTGAATGGTGTTTTAAATGCCAACCTTACGGGTATGACTGTTTCTGAAATAAACTTATCAAATATCATTGAAGTACAGAATGCTGTTGGGGTTAATGTTGAAATACTCACATCTGTGTTAGAACTTGTCCACGAAGCAATTTCTGAAATCGACAAACACGAAGTGTTTATGGAGGGTTCAACAAATATTTTAAGATACCCCGAATATAATAACATAGAAAAAATTAAGGAAATTCTTGGTTTCTTTGAAAATAAATCATCTATTGATGCAATGCTTAGAACACTTCCTGCTGTTAAAGCCGGTGAGGTTTCGGTATTTATCGGTGACGAAAACCCTGTAACTGAGCTGAAAGATAATTCTGTTGTTATTTCAACATACAAGGCAGGCAAAAATATGACAGGTATTATCGGTGTTGTCGGCCCTATGCGAATGAATTATTCAAAAGTTGTTTCAGGTGTTGACTTTTTTGCAAAGCAATTAGAAAAATTGCTCAGCAACAGACTCGGGGAAGATGTTTCTGACCCGGACTCTGATAATAAGAAAGATAATTAATAAAGGAGAATAAAGATGGCTGAGGAAAAAAATAAAAAAGACAAAGTTACAGACGAAGCAACGGAAACCGTTGAAGAAACTGTAAACACAGATGATGCTGAGGTTCAAGAAGAGGCTCCGCCTGAAAAGACAGAGCTTGAGCTTGCACAAGAGCAAATAAGCGGTCTGTCAGATAAATTGATGAGAACCGCCGCTGAATTTGATAACTACAAGAAAAGAACCGCGCGCGAAAAAGAAGACTTTTATAAAACAGCAGTATGCGATACTGTTCTCGCTCTTCTGCCTGTTCTTGATAATTTGGACAGGGCGATAGCGGCCGCTGAAGATTCAGACAATGACGGCAGTGTTCTTGACGGAGTTAAAATGATTAAAAAGCAGTTTGACGATGCGTTAAATTCAATCGGTGTTTCGGCAATAGATGCAATCAATTGCGAATTTGACCCCGAAAAGCATAACGCTGTTATGACAGAAGAAAGTGACAAACCCGAAAATACTGTTATAGACGAATTGCAAAAAGGGTATATGTACAAAGATAAGGTCGTACGTCACTCAATGGTAAAGGTAAGTAATTAATTATTATATATTTTGTTAATAATCAGAAAGGATATGATATATTATGGGAAAGATTATTGGTATTGACTTAGGAACAACAAATTCGTGTGTTGCTGT
>CACYTW010000102.1 GCA_902777435.1 uncultured Ruminococcus sp.
TCAGCTCCTGCGTCTATAAAGTCATCAATATATTTTTGAGGTTCAGAAATCATCAGATGTACATCAAAAAACATATTGCTCAACGGTCTTAACGCCTTTACAACCTGAGCCGAATAACTCAAATTAGGGACAAAGTGTCCATCCATAATATCAAGATGAAGCCACTCCGCCCCTGCCTTCTCGACCTTACATACCTCTTCACCGAGCTTTGCCGCATCAGCCGCTAAAAGTGATGGTGCAATCTTTATCTCTCTCATTTTGCATAAACTCCCTTATAAATTACCGCTTATTTTTAAGTTCTTCTATCAGCTTTAGATAACTGTTATGCCTTGAAGGTTCTATCTCACCGTTTTCAAGTGCTTTTAGGACAGCACACCCAGGCTCTACTGTGTGATTACAATCAAGAAAACGGCACTTGCCGATATATTGCTCAAATTCAATAAATAAGCTTGCACAATTTTCGGGATTTAAAAGTGACATATCAAGATTACCAAAACCGGGCGTATCTATTATATACGTCATATCATCAATTTTAACAAGCTCACTATGCCTTGTTGTGTGTCTGCCTCTCTCAACCCTTTTGCTCACTTCACCTGTTTCAAATTGGTCAAGTCCTGTTATTCTGTTTAATATACTTGACTTACCGACACCTGAATTACCGGCAAAAACCGTAACATTTTTATTTAAATATTCTCTTAAAGTGTCAATATTTTCATCATTTTTGGCACTCATAGGAATAACTGTATAACCTGCATTTTTGTATATGGCACATATCTCATCTGCATTTTCTATATCAGTCTTGTTTACACAAATCAAAGCATTTGCGTCTGCAAGCTTTGCTGATGCCAAAACCTTATCAGTTAAATAAAGATTGGGCTTAGGATTGGCGGCCGCTAAAACGACCGCCATTTGAGTTACATTTGCCACAGGTGGTCTGAGTAAGACATTTTTGCGAGGTAATATTTTTTCAACAGTACCCTTTTCGCTTTTGATATCGGCTGATATCAAAACCTTGTCGCCAACGAGAGGCTTTATATTATCATTTCTGAAGCTCCCTCTTGCCCGACATTCAAAATATCCTTTCTCAGAATCAACGTACCAAAAACCGCTTATTCCTTTAACAATTATTCCTGAAATATAATCTTCTTTGCTCTCCGGCATTATAGTTCCCTTTTCTTATTTTTATTGCCTGTCGTCGATTGACAATCAGTTGCTTGGCTTAAGTGAATCACCTGAAGTCTCTCCGCTACTTGTACTATCACTTGTTCCGCTGCCGACCTCATTGCTTGTTCCGTTACCGCTATTAGTATTGCCTGAATTTGTTTGTGATGAGCCATTATCCGTTCCGGCATTGCTTGCACCATTTGAACTTGTGTTGTTACTATTTGAAGTTGTATTATTAGAACTATTATTCGAGGTTGCACCGCTTGGCTTTGATACTTTATCGTCACCGGAGGTATTTTCCTTTGACTCATCATTGTCCTTTTTTGCGTCGCCCGTGCTGACATATAGAGTAATGAGCGCTCCCTCTGAAACAGATGTTCCGCTTACGGGCATCTGACTTATAACAAATCCCTTTTCAACAGAGCTGCTCTCCTGCTCAACAATATTTGCCTTAAAGCCGCTTTCTTCAATCTTCTTCTTTGCGTCCTCAGACTTCATATTGGAATAGTCGTCAACTGTTTTGTTTTGGCTTCCTGCACTGACAACAACATTGATAATAATGTCTGCCTTTTTGGTTACGCTGTTTCCTGCAGGCGGATCCTGTTCAAGAATAGTACCGGCTTCCTTATCGCTTGCTCTCTCGCTCTTCTTTACTATGCTGAAGCCTTCGCTCTTGTACTTCTTTTGAGCATCAGTAAGCTTCATATCAATAACATTAGGAATATCTATCTTCTCAGTACCTGTAAACAGGCTTGTTATACTGCCTCCCGATAGGGCACTAAACGTAAAGCCAAGTCCTGCAATAACAAGAATTGCCGCCAGAACTGCCGCAATGGTAATTCTGCGTTCCTTCTTTTTCTGTGCTTTTATTGCTTGCTTTCTGTCTAAGTTTCTCAGTCTTCTCTCCTCCATTTCTTTATCCATTTTCTCTGCATATTCTTTATATTCTTTACTCTCTGCCCGACGATTTCTTTCGTAGTTCTCGATTTCATCATCGCCTATTGCACTGCGTTTACGGGTAGCTTCCATATCCGCATCTACTACCGGCTTAACATTTAGTTTAGCATTCGGGTTTGCTATTACCTTTCTTAAATCTGCCAGAAAGTCTTCCGCACTCGCATATCTCAGATTTTGTTCTTTATTCATCGCCTTCATAACAATATATTCCATCGACTCAGGAATATCACTGTTCAATATTCGCGGAAGTATTGGCTTTTCCTGAATATGCTTTATGGCAATTGCAACGGCTGTGCTGTCATTAAACGGAAGTCTGCCCGTTAGCATTTCGTACAAAACTACACCCAAAGAATAAATATCCGTTTTTTCATTTGTGTATCCGCCCCTTGCCTGTTCAGGCGAGAGATAATGAACAGTACCTATTGTAGAGCTTGAATTTGTAGTAGTGGCCTGTGAAGTCGCCCTTGCAATACCAAAGTCTGTCACCTTTAAAACATTGTCAGCCGTCATAATTATGTTCTGAGGTTTAATATCTCTGTGTATAACAGACTGCTTATGTGCGGCATCCAAACCTTCACATATTTGAGCCGCAAATTCTGCCGCTTCCCGCCAGGACAAATTATGTTTTTTCTCAATATACTCTTTTAAAGTGATGCCCTCTATATATTCCATAACGATGTAGTAAAGGCCATTCTCAAAGCCTACATCATAAATTGATACAACGTGAGGGTTACTTATTCTGGCAGCCGCCTGAGCCTCAGTATTAAATCTATGAACAAACTCCTTATCATCGCTGAGTTCTTCTTTAAGTACCTTTATGGCTACAAAACGATTTAAGAAGTGATCCTGTGCCTTATACACATTTGCCATACCGCCCTTGCCGACTTCTTCGATAATATCATAGCGACCCGCAAGCATTTTTCCAACCAAATCCATATATTTTACCTCCTATTAAAACCGAATACATATTACAGTAATATTATCAATACCGCCGTTTTCCTTGGCCGTATCGACAAGCCTGCGAACCGTATCCTCTGAATTTTCTTCCATTTTAACTATATCATATATCTCATTATCATTAAGCATATTACTAAGCCCGTCACTGCACATAATAAGCACATCACCCTCTGCAAAGTCGTACTCAAAAACGTCAGCAACAACGCTTTTGTCAGTACCTACCGCTCTGGTAATAATGTTTTTCTGCGGATGCATACGTGCTTCCTCCTGAGTAATCATACCGCTCATTAAAAGCTCCGCAACAACGGAATGGTCTTTGGTAATCTGAACAATCTCTTCACCTCTGACTGCATACGCTCTGCTGTCACCGACATTTGCAATATACGCCGCACCGTCTGAAATAAACGTGACTACAATGGTTGTTCCCATCCCTCTGTGAATTTCATTTTCACAAGACATTGTATAAATCTTTTGATTTGCATTACAAATTGCTTCATTAATTCTCCCGGGGATACCTGCATTCTCCTCAGCGATAAGTTTTTGCATTTCATCGGCAACAAACTTTACCGCATTCTGACTGGCGACCTCCCCCGCATTATGTCCGCCCATACCATCTGCAAGGACGCAAAAGCCTCGGTTTGAATTTTTAAAGCCGTGTATGCAAAAGCAATCCTCATTGAGTTCTCTTACGCATCCAACGTCACTCAAACCAAATGTATCCATCAAGCATTACACCTCCTATTTACACCTATTGAGTATTGCGGTTAGCCCTTAGCTGACCGCAAGCGGCACTGATGTCCGCTCCCATCTCACGTCTGATAGTTGCTGATATTCCGCCTTTTTCAAGAACGGCTCTGAATTTTTCAACAGCATTTCTGTCAGACGCCGAAAAACCGCTCTCTTTAACCTCATTTACGGGTATCAGATTTACGTGGCATAACATTCCTTTAATCAGCTTTAAAAGCTCTCTTGCCTCTGACTCGTTATCGTTTATACCTCTGATAAGTGTATATTCAAAAGATATTCTTCTTCCTGTTTGTTCAATGTAATATCTGCACGCCTTTAACAATGTTTCAATATTATATTTTTTGTTTACAGGCATAATTGCCGACCTTTTTTCATCATTAGGTGCGTGCAACGATATCGACAATGTAATCTGCATTTTTCTGTCGGCAAGCTCATAAATCTTGTCAACCAAACCGCAGGTTGATAATGTAATATGTCTGTGACCGATATTAAGTCCCAAAGGATTGTTGACGTTTTCCAAAAAACGTATGACATTGTCAAAGTTGTCAAGAGGTTCACCCATTCCCATCATTACAATGTTTGATATCCTCTGCCCTAAATCCTTTTGAACCGTCATAACCTGTCCAATAATCTCACCTGCTGTCAGACTTCTGACTCTGCCGCCGACGGTTGATGCACAAAAGGCACACCCCATTGCACAGCCAACCTGTGACGATACGCATATTGTATATCCGTGATGATATTTCATAAGTACCGATTCAACAAAATTGCCATCATCTAATTGTAACAGATAACGCCTCGTTTCGTCAATACGTGAAACAAATTTTTGTTCGATTTTTAAATTATTTACCGAATATTTTTCATCAAGCTTCTCAATAAGTCTTTTAGGAATATTCGTCATTTCTTCATAGGACTCCGCTCCGTCATACAGCCACTTAAAAATTTGCTTGGCACGAAACCGTTGCTCTCCCATATCCGAAATTATTTTTTCCAATTCAGATAGGGTAAAGTCCTTTAAATTTGTTTTTATCATATATTTACTTCTTTCTCACCATTCTGCAAATATAAAAACCGCTGCCCTCTGTATCGCTTGCAAGATACAAGTTTTCAAAATCCTTTTCAAAATCTTTATGTTCTTCCAAAAAGCGACTTACTATGTCCTCGTTTTCCTCTTTAAGTATTGTGCAGGTGGAGTACACAAGGGTACCGCCCACTTTTACATATGTTGCCGCCGAATTTAATATCTTTGCCTGTATTTGTGTCAGGGCAGTTATATCTTCTTCACACCTGTTGTATTTGATATCAGGCTTGCGGTGTATAACACCTATTCCCGAACAAGGAACATCTGCCAAAACTCTGTCCGCCGACTCTTTATATTCATCAAGTGTGTTTTCCGAATTGTGACACATCGCCTCAACACAGCTTATGCCCAACCTCTCTGCCGTTTTTTGTATAAGGCTTACCTTATGCTTATGTATATCAAAGGCTATTACTCTTCCTCGATTTTCCATAAGCTCTGCAATATGTGTTGTCTTACCTCCCGGAGCCGAACATACGTCAATTATCATTTCATCAGGCTTCGGCTCAAGAACAAGTGCTGTCCTCTGTGAATTTATATTCTGCAAAGTATAATATCCGTTTTTATAAAGTTCTGACCCATACACATCTATGGCACCGCTTATACGCATACATTGCGGAACATCAGTTTTCTCTGCTATTATATTTTCAGACGCCAATCTCTCCGCTAAGTTATCAGCTGTAATCTTCAAACTGTTTGCCCTGATAAACGTAGGATGCGGTTTTAAGCTGTCACTTAAAATTTCCTCACATTTTTCTTTGCCGAACTGATTAAAAATCTTTTTGGCAAGCCATAACGGACAGGAATATTTAACTGACATAACCTGGCAAATTTCTCCCTCAGGCTTTGGGAGATTATCAATATTTCTTGCAATATTACGCAAAATGCCGTTTACAAAGCCCTTTGCATTTCTTGCCTTTTTTTCCGCAATTTTAACCGCCTCATTACATGCGGCAGACACGGGAATTTTATCCATAAACAAAATCTGATATGCCCCTGTACGCAAAATCTGCAAAACATACGGACTTATCTTTTTCAGCTTTAACCTGGAAAAAGACTGAATAATAAAATCAATATAGATTTTATTTCTTAATATGCCAAGCAGAGCCTCATTCACAAAGGCTCTGTCCCTCGGCTCAAAATTCTTCACCGTATCGAGTACAGCCTTTGTGGAATATTCACCGTTTTTCTCTATATTAAAAAGTGCATCAGATACCGCCTGTCTTGGACTAATGCTCAACCTAATCTCTCCTCCTGTTGCCGAAAATCAGAATTATTCTCAGCAAACTCATTATAGCACTAAACGCCGCCGCAACATAGGTAAGAGCCGCCGCATTTAACACCTTTTTAGCCCCTGCCGTTTCATCAGCCGTCAGCAAATTCTGTCCCTCAAGAGTCTTTATGGCTCTGCTGCTGGCGTTAAACTCAACAGGCAATGTTATCAGCTGAAACAGAACAGTTGCAGAGAACAATATTATTCCCAATTCGACAAGCGTATACGAAAGGAACAATCCGAGTATAAGAATAGGCATTGACAGCATATTGCAAATATTAACTGCAGGAACAATTGCATTTCTTATTTTTATAGCCGTATATCCTGTGGCG
>CACYTW010000103.1 GCA_902777435.1 uncultured Ruminococcus sp.
TTGCGTTGTATTTGCAATGTGAGGGCGTTTTTGTTTCTGACACCGAAAGAAAAAATCATAATTTAATTTATACGGAGGTCCTTTATGAAAAGAATAGTAAGTTTGTTGGTATGTTTGATGCTCGTTCTTTCTTTTTCTGCTTGCGGAAAGAAGAGTGATAATGGAAAAACAAGTGATGAAAGCATAAATACAGAGCAAAAAGCGGATAGCGAAAATCAAACAAAAGAGGAAGAGAGTTCAGATAACAAAGCAGACAATGCTGAGTCTGATGGTGAGGCTTCTTCTGAGGTTAAACAGCTTCCGGTTGAAAGTGCTAAGCAGCTTGAAAATATGGTAAATGAGTTTAACAGCACAGACGATCCTGAACGTAAGGAAGAACTCCGCAAGCAGCTTGAGGAAATTCTTAAGCAGGCAGAGCAGTTGTCCGAACAGGATTAACAGTTGCAAATAACATAAATTTTTAATTTTTGAAACATTCGATTTACTTGACATATTTGTATTATATGTTATAATGTATAATGTTGATATGTGTTCGGTCAATGTATTTTGTGAAGCATTACAAAATAGATGTGTTTGCACATACATATATGTAAGAGCAAAGTGTGTGAAATTTATCTTAAAATTGAGGTATTGCTTAAGAACTTGTGCCTGCATATATACTGATATTTAATAATATGAGGTGAAAGAATGAACGACGCTGATAAAAGAGAATTGGATATCACACGTATAATATGGGAGTTAGTACATAAAGCGTGGATTATCATACTTGCAGGTGTGATAGTTGCAAGTGTAGTTTGCTTGTATACAATCAATTGTATCACACCTATATATAAAGCCAGTGCGCTGCTGTATGTTAATAACTTTTCAGAGGATGTTCAATCTAAGGTTGTAAGAGTAGCTGATACTGATATTGATACTTCACAGGCTTTAGTTGGGACTTATATTGCATTTTTATCAAGCGATCAGGTTTTAAGCGGTGTTGCAGAAGAACTGGGTGGTGGATATACTCCTGAAATGATTGAATCGATGCTGTCTGCTTCGTCCGTAAACGATACGGAATTATTCAGAATCACTGTATCGCATCCTAACCCGGGCGAGGCTGAGAGAATTGCTAATCTTGTCACAGATAAATCAATTGAAATCGTTTCACAATATTTAGAAGGATCATCTGTAAAGGTCGTCGATTATGCAGAGGTTCCTAAAGAAAAATCGTATCCGAGCACATCTAAAAATACTATTATGGGATTTATGGCTGGGGCGGTACTTGCATCTCTTGTTATTATTCTTTTGATGCTCTTTAACGAGAAGGTTTCGAGTGAGAAAGATATAGAGGCACTGTTTGATGAGCCGATTATTGGCAGAATACCTGACCTTAATCAAGTTTACGGTGAGGGATATCATTATCGTTACGGTTATGGTTATGGATATGGTTATGGATATGGTTATGATAGTAGGCAGATAAACCAACACAACCGTAATAAGATTGAGAAGGGCGGAGAGGAATAATGCTTTTTGGGGGTAAAAATAAAAAAAGTGATACAAAAATGTTCATTTCCGAGCAAAGAAAATACATATTAAGTAAAGATACCGATTTTTCAGTACGTGAGGCGTACAATGCACTGAGAAGTAATATTACCTTTTCGATTATCGGCGAAAAATGCAAGGTTATTTCTTTTACAAGTACACTTCCGTCTGAGGGAAAGAGCATAAACGCCTTAAACGTTGCTCTTTCGTTTTCGGATATAGGAAAAAGAGTTTTGCTTATAGATTGTCACCTTAGAAAGCCCAAGTTGCACAGTTTATTAAATATAGAATCAACGCCGGGTTTTTCTAATATAATAGTAGGCGATTGCGATATAGATTCTGCCATTCGCAGAGTCCCGGGATATTCGATTGATGTTATTACATCGGGTGATATTCCGCCGATATCCACACGACTGCTTGAATCTGATGAAATTAACGATTTTTTTTATTATATAGAAAAGGATTATGATTATATAATTATAGACACACCGCCGATTGAAGTGGTTATTGACAGCTGTATATTGGCAAAATATACAAACGGAACAGTATTTGTAGTCAGAGAAAACTACGCAAGCAAAGAAAAGATTTTGCGTGCAGTTAAACAGCTTGAGTTTGCAGGAGGAAAGATATTGGGCTTTGTTTTGAATGGAATTACGTTAAAAAAGGCTTTACCTCTTGCAAATTATAAATATAAATACAAGAGGGAATACGAATATTTTGACGAATGTGATGAGACAGAAAAAGCTGTAAAGCCCGTTAAAAATAAGCCTGCAAAAAAGGATAAACCGAAAAAGATTAAACAGGAAAAGACAGAACCCATCAAAGAAAAAAAGAAACTCTTTACAAAAACAATTGTAAAAAAAGTTCCTAAAGAGAAGTAATATCAATAATTGGTTTGTGGAGGAACAAATATGATTGACTTTCACTCGCATATATTGCCTTGTATGGATGATGGTTGTGAAAGTGCGGAAGAATCTGTTGCGGTACTTGAACTGCTGTATCAAAGCGGTGTCCGAAAGGTTATGCTAACACCCCACTATTATGCGGAGAAAGAGAGCGTTGACGAGTTTCTTTTGCGTAGGGAAACTTCATATAAACGGTTGAAAGAAGAAATCAACAAAACCTCATTGGAACTGCCGGAGTTGAGCTTAGGTGCTGAAGTTAAGTTTTTCTATGGTATAAGTCAGAAAACCGATGTAAAAAAGTTGTGTTATGAAGGTACGAAATGTCTTCTTTTGGAAATGCCGTTTGAAAAATGGAATAAATCAGTATATGCCGAAGTAATGAATTTACAAGGCAGATGCGGAATAACTACATTGATAGCACATTTTAACCGATATATATCGCTTGGCAATTCATTTAAGGATGTTGTTTCACTTAGCAGCCCGTTGCAGTTAAATGCTGAGGTTTTTGAAAAAAAAATAGGTACAGGAAGATGGTTGAAGTATTTAGATACAGAAGATATCGTCTTGGGTTCGGATTGTCATAATATGGGCACAAGAAAGCCGAATATGGACAAGGCAATGCGTGCTGTTCGCAACAAATATGGCGAAGGCTTTATGCACAAAATAGATAATGTTGGAAATATGTTATTAAGCACTTGAAAAAGAGATTGAAATTGTTTATAATATTATTCACCGCAGTTTTTCTGCGGTAAAATGTTAAGTACTTATTTTATTTGAGGTGATAACGTGAAAGTTCCTTTCACGTTATGCCTCCGGCGGATTTGATTGCCCGTGCGAAATTTTCCTCGGCAAGCCTTCGGAAACGCACATGGGCCAAATAATCTCTTATCATTCCTTGCCCTGCGGATAAGAGAAATTTAATTACTATTTGTGCCGACGCAGGGCGGCGGAATGGAGATTATTATGAAAGCATCAAAACGAATGAGGAGAATGATAAGCGGAGTATTGGCAGTTGCGGTTATTTCTATTGCACCACTTTCGGTAAGTGCCGCAAATTTTTCGGATACAGAAAATCATTGGGCGGAAAGAGTTATAGATAAGTGGTCTGAAAAAGGTGTTATCCGAGGATATGACGGCAAATTTAGTCCTGATTTACCGATAATCCGTGGTGATTTTGCTGTTATAATAAGCCGTGTTCTTTCAGATACTGAAGATTCTGCTTTAGAAAACGTTTTTTCTGACTTGAATACTGATGCCTATTATGCTAATGCCGTTTTACAGTTAAATAAAAAGGGTATAATGTTAGGCAGTGACGGAGTGGTTCGCCCAAGTGATAATATAACGCGTGAAGAAGCTTTTGTTATGCTCAGTCGTGCATATGATATAGAGGGCATTTCGGATAAAATTAATTTTGAGGATGAAAATGAAGTATCGGATTGGGCGTATGCTGTGATAAGCTCAATGTGCAAAGATGGTACAATTAAAGGAAGCAGCGATAATAAAATTCATCCCAAAGACAGCGTAACAAGGGCGGAGGTTGTTCAGTTACTTGAGAATATTAATAAATTGAGTGTTTCTGATATGCCCGAAATAGATAAAAATATTATAGAAGTAGGAGAAATTATTTGGTAATATCCTTACTTTGAAATGAGGTTTTTTTGTGGAGCAATTCAAAATCAAATGTGCAGATATGATTTTTGAGATTCATTGCAAATATGAATTTTCTAAACAATATTGCAGTAAATATATTATAGAGGATACACAGAAAGCGGATTTGATTATAGCTCCGGATGCAGAGGACATCAGAGAAATGAAAAATGTATTAACTGCGGAAGATGACGATTATATAGAGTTTATGACTATATATTTAATGCTGTCAAGACAAATCTCAAAGTTTAATTCTGCGTTTATGCACGCTGCCGCAATAAGTATAGACGGACAAGGTGTTGCCTTTACCGCACCAAGCGGCACAGGAAAATCAACCCATATTGTGCAATGGAGAAAGTTGTTTGGTGATAGGGTTTTGGCAATAAACGGAGATAAGCCGTTATTGACCGCAAGAGATAGCAAGGTGTATATAAGCGGAACGCCGTGGTGCGGAAAAGAGAGATGGTCGTTAAACATAAGTGTTCCGCTTAAAGCGATATGCTTTTTAGAGCGTGGCAAGGAAAACGTCATTGAACCGCTCGATAAGAAATATGTTTTGTCCAAAATCATCAATGCTCTTTCTATGCCTAAGATAGGCTCTGATGATATGGAAAATATGTTTGAATTTTTAAACAGCTTAATAAATAATGTGGAATTTTATTTGTTAAAGTGCAATATTTCAACTGATGCGGCTGAGATTGCATATGATGGAATATTCAAAGCGGAGGAATAAAATGAGAATTAAAGACGGGTTGATTGTAAAAAAAATTATGGGCGATTATGTCGTAATGGCAAGTAATTCAGATATATTTAAGGGAATGCTGAAACTTAACGAAACAGGATATTTTATTTTTAAAGCAATGAAAGAAGATATTGACTTTGATGACATAGTTGAAAAGCTGACAGACGAATATGACGTTTCAAAAGATAAGGCAGAAGAAGACTTAAAGATTATTTTGGATTGTCTTGATGATGCGGGATTGATTGTAAAATGACTGATAATATGAAGCTAATCCTTAATTCTTGCAATGAATTATTGATTGCACCAAAGGGGAAGAGTATGCGCCCTTATTTAAGAGAAAAAAGAGATAAGGTCGTTGTATCTCCGGCAAATACAAACCTTAATATTTATGATATTGTGCTGTATAAGAGCAATGATATATATATATTGCACAGAATTATCGGTGAAAGCGAAAATAACTACTTGATATGCGGTGATAATAATTACGTTACCGAAACAATACCAAAAGACGACATAATCGGAGTGGTAATTGAGATTATCCGCTATGATAGATTTCACATAACGACGGCCTCCAAGAGTTTTGATATTTGGGTAAAAGTTTGGTATGATTGGAAGTTTAAGAAGGTTTGGAATAAAATAAATAGAATTTTGCAAAAAACTAAAAGATTTTTTGAGCCCGGAGAGCAGTTTCGGATATCATACGGATCTGCACTTGGGAGAGCTTGACCTCGACGCCGGGGCTGGAGCAATTCCAGATGAACTGGAAAAAAGTCTCCGCATTCTTATGCCCGACTGGGTTCAGGTGGATGGCAAAGGTCATCGCGGATATACATCCTGGTTCAGCAAAGTTCCCGATGCGGCAGTTGCCCCTCACTTGCAGCTCGACGCTGTTGCCGCATGGCGCGAAGCTTCACGCCGTCTCGGAATTCAGCTGATTGTCCATTACTCCGGTTTTCTTGATTTGGTTGCCGGACAAAAACATCCGGAATGGCTGGCTGTTCCGTCTCCCGCAGACAAACGCGACACAGAGAATTTCCGCGATATGTGGATGTGTCTGCGCTCTGGCTACATGGACAAGCTGATGATTCCGCAGCTTATTGAGCTTGCTGTCGATTATAATGTCGACGGAACATGGATTGATGGCAATTCGTGGGGATACCGCGGGTGCTGGTGCGACAAATGCAAAGCAGAATTCACACGCCGCACCGGAATCACCGAGATTCCAGCCAAGCCCGGCGACAAGTACTGGAAAGAGTGGTATTTCTTTCACCTGAACACAGAACAGGATGCTGTTGAATACTTTTCCAATGCCGTAAAAGCGGTCGCCCCGAACTTCCGCATCTGCAGTGCCTGGCTGGGAAGCACCTACCACCCGACCACACGAGATGTCTCTGTTGACTGGCTTTCCGGCGACGTCTGGGGAGGCGGCTGGTCATCCGAAGAAACGAATTTCGAATCCCGCTGGTTCGCCAACAGCGGCAAACCGTGGGATCTGATGTGCTGGACAAATCTTGCCGCTCCGGACTATTTTGTCAAAACTCCGGAAATGTTCTGTCAGGAAGCGACTCCGGTC
>CACYTW010000104.1 GCA_902777435.1 uncultured Ruminococcus sp.
TAATACTTGCCGAGTCATTTGCAAGTCTTATATGGTTTTCGCTGTCAACCTCTGCCGATATATCTCCGAACAAATCGGTTACCGCCTGCATAAGCTCAACCTTTAAAAGCTCAACCGCCTTTATGTTGTTTGCAACATCTATTTCCATCATATCATCTCCGCAGATTAAAATGGTATCCATACACGGATATAAAAATAGCAATATATGTATTTTACCAAACATAATCAATTATTTCAATAGATTTTTTAAATTATTTTTGAAATTAAGTCATTTTATTTAGGCGTTTGCCGATAAATCCAAAAAAAAATACGGGTCAAGCCTTAAAACCCGACCCGAAATCACTATAAAAGTTCATATATTGACGGTCCCTCCTGCTTGGGCAGATGCTCTATCAGCATACAAAACATTCTGAACTCGCCTATAAAGTTGTCCTTTGCCCTGACCTTAGAGTAAATCAAGCTCTGTTCGATAGATATATCTATCTCGTCTACCTGCTTGGTGGATAATGTACTGCACGCCCACAGCCTGTTTCTGTGCCAAATTTCAGCCATTTCCTCCACTCCCGATTGAACCTTGTCCCAATCCTCGTTATAGTAGTCATTGTATACTGCCTCAGATATTTCAGAAATTCTGTTACTGACCGACATTGTTTTGCAAATATGCAAAGCGGTAATTGCAATTATCACAGCAAGCACCGCCAATGCACCATAAACCCTTTTCAAAGTGTATCACCTCTTTTCCATAGGAATTAAGACGACTTTACCGCTATCCCTTTCAAAGCTGAGATAAAAGACGTCGCTTGCCGATTTCACTCCGTGTTTTTTCAGACAATTTTTAAGCCAATCATCATTCAACCCCAAATGCTCCATACACTCCTTGATGATATTGCCGTTATCTATAATAATGTAACTCATTTTCACAGGCTCACTCTTGATTTTCAGTTGTTGAGGCGTAACAGGACTGCTGTCGCTTTTCAGTATCACGCTGACCTTGCCGTTTGTTTCCATAACAATAAAATCAACATCTTCCAGACTGCAGGCTCCGTTTCCCCTTACTTCCTCCATAATATCTGCCACATTGAAACGCTGTTTCAGCATTTCTTGCTGGTCAAACTTGCCGTTTTCGTAAAAGGTGCTTGGCCGTCCGTATAAAAAACCTCTCGCCTTTGGCTGTTTGTATGCCAGATATGACAGCAATACTTCAAGTATCATCAAAACCATAATTGCGGCAATATTTGACACAAGCGGCACCTCCATATTTGTAATCGGCATAGCCGCAATATCCGATATTATTATGGTAACAACAAGCTCCGACGCCTCAAGCTCACCTATCTGGCGTTTGCCCATCATTCGCAAAGCACCTACTACAAAGACGTACATAATACAAGTTCTTATTATAGTTACAAGCAATTTTCTCCGCTCCTCTTTTTTCGCGTTATGGAAATATTATTAGCATTTATCATATCTTTATACCCATATTTTTTGCAAAGCCGTATACAAAGACGCATATGGGGAACAATAAAAACACTATAAATCAGACGGGTGAAAATTATGATAAAAGTCGGAAACAACTTAATAGTCAACACCGACAGCGAAATTGACATAAAGAATTGTCCTGACGGCGATTGCATTGTGTTGACCTGCGGTCTTAAACTCAACTCTACCGTTACTGCATCAAGCATAGACGAATACGGCTTCACCTTCTGTCTGCAACGCTCTGTATACAGTTTAAGCAACAATATAATTTCCCCTCAGGAATTTAACGTACATTATACCCAAAAGCCTGACGACTTATTTCCGTTATTGTCTGTGGTCACCGCAATGCTGTTGTGTGATGTGGACCCAAAAGTATTTGAAATAATAAGGTTCTAAACTTGACAGTATAGAATATAATTTATCGTAGACAATAAAAAGTCTATGAGCTATTGACAGGAGTGAATTAAGTGGAAAATACAAATTTTGAAAACAACAAGGTTACCGTAGCAGGAACAGTAGACAGTGAACTGACATTTTCACATATGATATATGGAGAGAAATTTTACTTATTTAAGCTGACGGTTCCCCGTCTGAGCGAGAACAACGATATAATCAACATAACAATGTCGGAGAGATTTTTCCCTATCGCAAAGCCGTGCATAGGCGATAAACTGTTGATACAGGGACAATTCCGCTCCTATAACAATTTCTCTGATGTGGGAAATCGTTTAATTTTAACTGTATTTGTAAAGAATATAGAGAAAATTGATGATGCTGACACAATATCCAATCCCAACAAGATATTTTTAAACGGCTACGTCTGCAAGCCTCCTGTTTACAGAACGACTCCCTTTCAGCGTGAGATAGCCGACATTCTTTTGGCGGTCAACCGCTCCTACAACAAATCGGACTATATCCCCTGCATTGCTTGGGGAAGAAATGCCAAGTATGCCGAAACCCTGACTGTCGGCTCTAACCTGCACATATGGGGCAGAATACAAAGCAGAGAGTATCAGAAAAAAATCAATGATGAAGAATACGAAACAAAAACCGCATACGAAATCTCTGTTTCAAAGTTAGAGGCTGTGAACGAGGACGACGCTCTGACACAGGAGTGTTATGACGAATTATAAAAGCTAGTGTAAAATTAAATAAGGAAAACCTTTTTTCCTTGTATTTTAAAGAATGTGGCTTTTTGGTGTAAAGATAACATAAAACTGCGGAGCGTCTTTAAAAACGCTCCGCAAAAATAAGCATATTTTTGTCTTATACTAAAACTTACAAGAACTATTTTTCTAAGCTGTCTAACCAAGCTTTGACATCACTTTCACCTACGATTGAACGGAAGCGTATACCCTCCTGCCAATTTCCTGTTCCTGCCATCTCTGCTAACAGCTTTCCGCTCTCGCCAAGTCCTGAACTTGCCGAGATACAGAAAGGAATAACAGTTTTATGTGTAAAGTTATTTACCTTTACAAAGTTATTTACAGGCCACGTGGCAATTCCCCACCAAATAGGATAGCCTATATATACTGTGTCGTAAGACTCCCAATCGGCGACAGTTGTTTCCTTAAGTTCAATATCTCTTTCACTTTCATCATTATGTTCACGCACAACTCGGCTGTTATCGTCCGTCCAATCTAAGTCTGCGTTTGTATAACGTATTGGGAGCATTGTTCTCTCATTCAACACTATGGGGCAACATCAAGCGTATTTGCTGTTTCATTAAAATAAGCTTATGTAACTTAGAACAGATTAAACTCCCGTTCGGCAATATACGGCTTAAGTGTCGGCAACTAAGATTTACAATCATATAAAAATTAAGCTGAGTGAATGAGTATCTCAAAATACCCATTCACTCAGCTTATATTATGCCAAACTAATCTTCAATTCTTCTAAGATTAATTCTTCCCTTCTTCTCGTCAATTTCGATTATTTCAACCATAACCTTGTCGCCGATATTAACAACGTCAGTAACCTTTTCAACTCTTGCCTTTGAGAGTTTAGATATATGGATTAAGCCGTCTTTCCCGGGGAGAATATTAACGAACGCACCGAAGTCGAGAACGCTCACAACTTCACCCTCATAGATTTCGCCAACCTCAGGCTCTTTGATGATGTTTTCAATCATCTTCTTAGCAGCTTCGCCGGCCTCAGGACCAACAGCAGCAATGTATACCTGCCCATCGTCCTCAATGCTGATTTTAGCACCTGTGTCTGCCTGAATGCCCTGAATAACTTTACCGCCGCTGCCGATTACCTCACGGATTTTATCAACAGGGATAGTCATATTAATGATTTTAGGAGCATAAGGAGAAACATCTTCTCTCGGCTCACTTATAGCCTTTAACATAACTTCGTCAAGAATGTAGTATCTTGCATTCTTAGTCTGTTCAAGAGCAGTTCTGATAATCGCAGGCGTCAATCCGTCAACCTTTAAGTCCATCTGAATAGCAGTGATACCCTTCTTTGTACCTGCAACCTTAAAGTCCATATCGCCAAAGAAGTCCTCAACGCCCTGAATATCAACCATTGTGAGGAAGTTATCGTCGTCTTCGGGGTCTGTTATAAGGCCAACAGAGATACCTGCAACAGGAGCCTTAATCGGAACACCTGCATCCATAAGAGCAAGGGTGCTTCCGCAGATACTGCCCTGAGAGGTTGAACCATTTGAGCTTAATACCTCTGATACAAGACGGATTGCATACGGGAATTCCTCCTCGGTAGGCAAAACAGGAACGAGAGCACGTTCTGCCAAAGCACCGTGACCGATTTCACGTCTGCCGGGGCCTCTTGAAGGACGGGTTTCACCAACGCTGTATGACGGGAAGTTATAATGATGTAAATATCTTCTGTATTCTTCGTTGTCAAGGCCGTCAATTATCTTTGCATCGTCTAAAGAACCAAGTGTTGCAACCGTGAGAACCTGCGTTTGTCCTCTGCTGAAAAGACCGCTGCCGTGAGTTCTCGGAAGAAGTCCAACCTCAGCCGAGAGAGGTCTGATTTCCAATATACCTCTGCCGTCAACACGCTTCTTGTCATACATAAGCCAGTTTCTTACAACTGTTTTCTGTAATTTATAAAGAGCCTCATCAATTTGAGCCTTATATTCTTCGTTAGGATACTTTTCTTCAAAGTGATTATATACGTCTTCGTATACAACAAGCAATCTTTCGTCTCTGATAGTTTTGTCGTCTGTATCCATTGCCTGCTTAACCATATCCTCAGCATACGCTCTTATATCGCTGAATAATTCTTCATCAACAACCATATGCTCATACTCAAACTTAGGCTTGCCGATTTCGTCCTGGATTGATTGAATGAAGTCACACAACTTTTTAATTTCTTCGTGTGCGAACATAATTGCATCATACATCTGTTCTTCAGGAACCTCATTGGCACCTGCTTCAATCATAACAACCTTCTTTTTGCTGCCTGCAACAGTAAGAGCCATCTGACTTTTAGCTCTCTGTTCTTCTGTTGGGTTGATAACAAATTCGCCATCAACAAGGCCAACATATACAGCTGCAACAGGGCCGTTAAACGGAATATCAGAAACGCATACCGCAACTGACGAACCAATCATAGCACAAAACTCAGGTGCGTTATCCTGTTCAACAGAAAGAACAGTAGAAACAATTGAAACATCATTTCTCAAATCCTTAGGGAAAAGCGGGCGCATAGGTCTGTCAATAACTCTTGATGTAAGAATAGCATTTTCAGATGGTCTGCCCTCACGGCGTGTAAAACCGCCTGGAATTTTACCAACAGCATACATCTTTTCCTCATAGTCAATGCTGAGAGGGAAGAAATCAATACCATCACGGGGCTTGTCCGATGCTGTCGCTGCAGAAATAACAACCGTATCACCATAGCGAACAAGAACAGAACCATTTGCCAAACCGGCAACCTTACCAAATTCAAGTGACAAAGGTCTGCCTGCGACCTCTGTTTTAAAAATCTTTGACATAAAGTCAACCTCCTTAAAATTTTAATTACGGTAGGTTTGACTTAGCACTTAAAAATATGCACTATCTCAAAATGTATATTTTTAACTGCTAAAAACAAACTCTACCAAGTACAGATATATCTGTATTCTGTGCTGAAAATATAAATTATATCCAAGCACGTAAATTTAATACGCAAACAAAGAACGTCAAAAGGGCAGCCGAAAAAGGCTGCCCGAATGTGCATTTTAGTGTCTGAGACCTAACTTCTCAACGATAGCACGATATCTGTTGATATCCTTCTTAGCGAGATAGTTAAGGAAACCACGTCTAACACCAACCATCTTAAGCAATCCACGTCTTGAGTGATGGTCCTTCTTGTGAGTCTTAAGATGCTCGTTCAAATGGTCAATTCTGTATGAAAGAATAGCAATCTGAACCTCAGGAGAACCTGTGTCACCTTCGTGAATGGCATACTTGTTGATAATTTCCTGCTTAATGTCCTTATCCATTGTTAATTTCACCTCCAAAAAAATACTGACCTCAAAGCCCGGAATAGGGCGGTGAATTATTTACCCCATACTCTGAGCAATAGGCTAACAAATGATATGTTACCATATTTATTATCTTTTGTCAAGTAAAACTTATCATCATTTCAAAATAAATCAATTCAAAATTATAAATTGCAAACAATAAAATCGTAGGGCAGGGGCTTGCTCCTGCCGGAAACCAATCCAATAATACGATTGTGGGGCAAGGGCTTGCTCCTGCCGAAAACCAATCCAATAATACGATTGTAGGGCAGGGGCTTGCTCCTGCCGGAAACCAATCCAATAATACGATTGTAGGGCAGGGGCTTGCTCCTGCCGAAAACCAATCCAATAATACGATTGTAGGGCAGGGGCTTGCTCCTGCCGCATT
>CACYTW010000105.1 GCA_902777435.1 uncultured Ruminococcus sp.
AGACACCGACGAAGCCATCAACGGTAAAACCATCGACGGAGAAGCCATCGACGGAAAAACCGTCGACCGAGAAGCCGCAAACACCGACAGAAGACGATGGAATGATTGAGTGTACGATCCAGATCTTATGTACAACACTTTCCTCGGATCTGTCGAAGCTGACGAATCAGAGTGTGAGGGACTACGTTCCGGCAAATGGTGTGATCTTAGATACGACAACGTTACAGATTCCGGAGGGGGAAAGCGTTTACTATGCACTCCGTAGTGCGACCAGGAATCACAATATCCAGATGGACGCAGAATATACACCGCTGTATTCCGGCAATTATGTCAAGGGAATCGGTTATCTGTATGAGTTTGATGCCGGTGGGGAAAGCGGCTGGATGTATAAGGTCAATGATTGGTTTCCCAATTACGGGTGCTCTCGTTATCAGCTTAAAGAGGGCGACAAAGTCGAGTGGGTATACACCTGTGATTTAGGTGCAGATGTAGGCGGTAATTATTCAGCAAGAAATGGAAAAAGAGATTATGAATGAGTTTAAAACATATCACCCTATTGTAAACTTTATATATTTTGTATTTGTAATAGGCTTTTCGTGCTTTCTTATGCGCCCCGTATGCCTTTGTATATCCTTGGTGTGTGCGTTTGCTTATTCCGTAATTCTAAACGGAACAAAGGCGATTAAAACAAATCTTTTATATATGTTGCCTATAATAATTGCAATGGCTTTGATTAACCCTGCGTTTAATCACGAGGGAATTACGATTATCAAGTATCTGCCAAGCGGAAACCCATTGACCTTAGAGTCTGTTGCATACGGAATTGCGGCGGCAATAATGATTGCAAGCGTTATATGTTGGTTTTCTTGTTATAACGAGGTTATGACCAGTGATAAATTTATTTATCTGTTCAGCAGAATTATTCCGTCGCTGTCGTTAATACTTTCAATGACGCTCCGCTTTGTGCCCAGGTTTTCGGCTCAGATTAAGGTGGTGGCAGATGCACAGAGGTGTATGGGCAGAGATGTTTCAAACGGAAGTATAATCAAAAGAGCAAAATGCGGACTTGCTGTTTTGTCGATTATGACAACCTGGGCACTTGAAAATGCCATAGAAACCGCAGATAGTATGAAATCAAGAGGCTACGGACATTCGGGAAGAACTGCGTTTTCTATATTCACTTTTGATAAAAGAGATAAAAAAGTGCTTTTATGTATTATCATATTGGGAATATACACCCTTGCAGGTTATATGTCGGACGGAATGTATTTCAGATATTTTCCGTCAATGAAGGCAAATGACATTTCAGTATTTTCGCTTAGTGTTTTTATTGCCTATTTGGCACTTTGTATGTGTCCGATAATTATAGAAGTATGGGAGGCGGCAAGATGGAAAGCTATAAAATCGAAAATTTGAGTTTTACATATCCAAACAGAGCAAACAAAGCTATTGACGATATTTCTTTCACAGTAAGTATGGGCGAGTTTATAACAATCTGCGGAAAATCAGGCTGTGGTAAAACAACGCTTTTGAGAATGCTCAAATCTGCCCTTGCCCCTCACGGAGTTAAAACAGGAAATATTTATTTTGAAAACAGACAGTTAGGGGAGATATCTTCAAGGGAACAAGCCGCAAAAATAGGATTTGTTATGCAAAATCCTGACAATCAAATCGTGACAGACAAGGTTTGGCACGAATTGGCTTTTGGACTTGAAAGCTTAGGATATTCCACCCCTGAAATCAGGGCGAGAGTTTCTGAAATGGCATCATTTTTCGGTATTCAGACTTGGTTTCATAAAAAAGTTACCGAGCTTTCAGGCGGACAAAAACAGCTTTTAAATCTTGCGGCTGTAATGGTTATGCAACCGAGTGTGATTATTTTGGACGAGCCTACAAGTCAGTTAGACCCAATTGCCACACAGGAGTTCTTAAACACCTTAAAAAAGATTAACACGGAGCTTGGTATCACTGTTATTTTATCGGAGCATTGTCTGGAAGATGCGTTTGCAATGGCTGACAGGGTTATTGTGATGGATAACGGCAGAATTACAGCCGACAGCACACCGAGAGAGGTGGGCGAAATATTAAAGAGACAAAATCACGATATGTATATGGCTCTGCCCGCACCTATGCGTATACACGGAGCGGTGGATAATGATTTGCTCTGCCCTGTCACTGTCCGTGACGGCAAGAGCTGGCTTGAAAATTATTCAAAAGAGCACAGTGTAGATGGCAGTGTTATACCTAAAGATATCCCTGTGCCTGAGCCTGACAACCCTGTAATTCAAATTAAAGATGCTCACTTCAGATACGAAAAGGACTTACCTGATGTTATAAAAGACTTAAACTTGAACATAAATAAGGGTGAATTTTTTACTATACTTGGCGGTAACGGAGCAGGTAAAACAACGGCTTTATCGCTTATATCGGGACTTAATAAGCCGTATCGAGGTGAGGTTCTTATAAACGGAGAGCCTGTTTCAAAAATACAAAATCTGTATAACGGCATTATGGGGGTTCTGCCGCAAAACCCACAAAGCGTGTTTGTGAAGAAAACAGTCTATCTTGACCTCATCGATATACTTTCGCAAAAAAGACTGTCTAAAGAAGAGATTGAACTCAGAATTAAAAACATATCTCAGCTATGCCGAATAGAAGATTTACTTGACAGTCACCCATACGACTTATCGGGAGGCGAGCAACAGCGTGCCGCTCTTGCAAAGGTGCTGTTAATGTCACCGCAAATTCTTCTGCTGGACGAGCCTACAAAAGGTCTTGACGCACATTTTAAGCACATTTTTGCAGATATTTTAAAAGATTTAAAGGCAAACGTCATAACTGTTGTTATGGTATCCCACGATATAGAGTTTTGTGCTGAGTATGCCGACAGATGTGCTATGTTCTTTGACGGAGGAATTACATCAATCGGTACACCGAGAGAGTTCTTTGCAGGCAAAAGTTTTTATACCACGTCTGCTAACAGAATGGCAAGGACAACGATTCCAAATGCCGTTCTTGCTGATGATATAATACTTGCCTGTGGCGGTAAAACAGAAAAAAAAGAATACGCAAAACCGTCTGAAATTATTTTGCCAAAGGAAGAGATAAAAGAGAAAAAGAAAACGTATAAAAAAGTTTCTCCGTTGAGGATGGTCTGTGGCTTTGTATTTGTACTGCTCTTTATACTTACGTCATATACGCATATTACAGATGTGGACTTGTCTGCCTTGACTAACATCAAGCGGCTAAATTCAACCGCACTTCAATTTATAAGTATTGCTGAGGCTGCGGCTGTTCTGTTTTGCTTTTTGCCTCAAAGGGAAATTGGGATAAATCTTGTTCAAACGTCAAGAAGTAATCGAAAACTGACAAAGAGGACAATTGTATCGGCTTTGCTTATACTCATTGCAATACCCCTTACAATTTTTGTGGGAATGTTTTATTTGCAGGACAGAAAGTATTATTTTATAAGTCTGCTGATTATTCTTGAAACTATGATACCGTTTTGTACGGCTTTTGAGTCAAGAGGCCCTCAGACGAGAGAGTTGGTAATTATAAGCGTATTGTGTGCCATTGCGGTGGCAGGCAGAGCGGCATTCTTTATGGTTCCGCAGTTCAAGCCTGTTATTGCCCTGGTAATAATTGCAGGCGTTTGTTTCGGAGGTGAAACAGGTTTTTTGGTAGGTGCCGTAACAGGATTTGTGTCAAACTTCTTTTTCGGACAAGGACCTTGGACACCTTGGCAGATGTTTGCCTTTGGTATAATCGGTTTTATCGCAGGGATAACGTTTAAAAAAGGCTTTTTAAGAAAGACAAAAGCATCACTTTGTATATTCGGTGCGATAGCAACTGTTGTTTTATACGGCGGAATAATGAACCCTGCAACTGTTGTATTATGGCAGGACAAGCCGACAGCAGAGATGATTGTTTCTGCGTATGTGATGGGCTTTCCGTTTGACGTATTACACGCTGTATCTACGGTGTTCTTCCTTTGGTTCATATCAGAGCCTATGATTGAAAAGTTAGAAAGGATAAAACTAAAATACGGATTGATAGAAGAATAGGTGTGAAATTGGTAATATGCTGTTGAAATTTAATATTGTATAATGTGCTTGATTGTGAAACATAAAGCCGACAATTAATTCCGCTAAGCTGAACGGGACGATGTGGGCATCGTCCCCTACAAATTCGGCAGGAGCAAGCCCCTGCCCTACAAAAGATAATGAAAAATGAGTATTGAATAATTAATAATTATTGTGAATTTTCGCTCAAGAGCGAAAATTTTCATCACATCTATATAAATTTATATTCTGTTGTTGTATCGTATTTCTCGCCGCATCTTAAGATGGGTGATGGGAAGTGCGGTATATTTATTGCGTTGGGATAGTTTTGTGTTTCAAGACATACAGCACTGTGAACACAATAGTTTACACCATCTTTATAGTCTTTTCTCTCTTTAGTGCCATTTGTTGTGTAAACCTGAATACCGGGAGCATCTGTGTATACTTCCATAGTAATTCCGCTGACATCGCCTATGAGAACTGCCGCTTTGCAGCAGCCTCTGCCGTTTATGCAGAAGTTTGTGTCAAGTCCATTGCACTCTGCAATTGATTTAAAGTCTGATTTTATTGCCGGTCCCAATAACTTGGCAGTGGTAAAATCATACGGGGTGTTTGCAACCGAACGTATCTCGCCTGTGGGGATAAGTTCCGCGTCACTTGGGGTGTAGAAGTTTGAATTTAAGTACAGCTTGTGATTATACACGTTTCCGCTCTTGTGACCGTTAAGGTTAAAGTAGCTGTGATTTGTCATATTAACAATAGTATCTTTGTCAGTTGTTGCTTCGTAGTGAATTTTAATTGAGTTTTCTTTAGTAAGCGTATATGTAACCTTGATAGCCACATTACCGGGAAAACCATCTTCGCCGTCAGGTGTGGTATATGTGAGTTCAAGTGTAGGCTCGTCGCTGTCTATTGGGTTTATCTGCCATATTTTTTTGCCTACATTGCTGTCAGAACTGTGAAGATTATTGTTACCTTCATTTTTTGTAACTGTATATTTGATATTGTCAATCTCAAATTCGGAGTTTGCAATTCTGTTGGCAACCCTGCCGACAGCTACACCGAAACTTGAGGTGTTATTTAAGTAACCTTCATAGGTATCAAAGCCAAGTACAACATCTGTTCCGTTGAAGTTAAGTTTTTTAATAGCACAACCTATATTGAGTATCTCGGCCGCCAGACCGTTTCCGTTGTCAAGAGTGACAGAGTATATATCCTCTGCCCCTAATGAACCGCATTTTTGTGTTTTAATCATAAAATTATTCTCCTTTATTTTATTTATATTTTGAAGAGATTTCCTGTGGCGATAAAGTATATCAGCACAGCGATACCGAGTACAATTCTGTACCAGCCGAACACCTTGAAGTTATGACGTCTGACATAGCTGACAAGAAATTTAACCGATGCCATAGATACGATATACGCGGTAACCATACCGATTATAAGCAAGCCCCATTCCTGACCTGTCATAGGATATACGTTAGTGGCAAGTTTAAGTATGCTGACACCGAACATAACGGGAATTGCAAGAAAAAAAGAAAATTCGGCAGCAAGCTCACGTGAACAGCACAAAAGCATAGCACCAAGTATGGTAGAGCCTGAGCGTGATGTTCCGGGAATGATTGAAAGCACTTGGAACAAGCCTATTAATATCGCTGTTTTATATGTCATTTGGTTCATTTCGGTAATCTTTGCCTTTTTGTTACGTCTTTCGGTAATGATAAAGGCAATTCCGTATATGATAAGTGTGGAGCTTACAACAAAGGCATTTGATATTGTGTCCATAAAGTCGTTCAGCAACAAGCCAAATACAGCCGCGGGTACGCAGGCTATTATGACTTTGAACCACATTTGCCAGGTGTCATATCTTTCTTCGGCTGTTTTTGATGGCGAAAAGGGATTGAGCTTTTTGAAATACAATGTTGCTATTGCCAAAATAGCACCCAACTGTATAACGTAAAGATAAATCTGTGAGCCAAAGAAGCCGTCAGATGTCCCCATAAATTCGTTTACAAGAATCATATGACCTGTACTGCTGATGGGCAACCATTCGGTAATTCCTTCGACAATACCTAAGAAAATGGTTTTTAAAATTTCAACAATAAACATTTTTAAATTCTCCTTTAAATTTGATAAATTTTTAAGTTTATCTTTTTGTCAAGCCCCTGCCCTACAATATCCGAAATAATTTTTTCGTTGCGGTTGGGCTTGGCAATCGTATGGGCATAGGGCAATTATTCAATAAAATTATTTCGGATTT
>CACYTW010000106.1 GCA_902777435.1 uncultured Ruminococcus sp.
AATTACGAAACAGGCGGACGGCCCGGTGTGGTGTATAGGATTGTACGATAGGTAAACGGCATACAAGAAATTTGTTTGTTTTTTGTAAATTTTTATTTGTTTTGTGAATTGATTTAAGCACAGAAATGTATTATAATAAATAAAAATTTAAAATTTCACACAAAGTGTCGGTTACACTGCAAAAGGCAAGATTTGTCAAGGTGTAGTCGGTGAAAAGGGAATGGGGTGAGAATCCCCTGCGATAACTGTCGGTGTATACGTCGAATGTTTTTGTGTTTGTCGGCGAAAGTCGGTCATTGGGAAACTGAGAAGGCAGAACATAAAAATGTAAGGTTTTTGTACCTTATATGGCGTAAGTCACAAGATCTGCTTTGATATTATCTCGTAAAATGTTTATTTGCATAGAGATGATTTTTTTGTTTGCACTTAGCATTGCTCATTTTTGAGTATGAAAAGGGCTTTGTTTAGTCGCACACAAATTGTGATTAATCACAGGAAAAGTCAGCTGTGGTAGTTTTATGTTTTATGCGTAAAATTTACCGCAGTTTTTTTATTGACTGCGGTAGCAGGGAAAAGAGGTGGAGGAAAAACAAATTTTTTAAAGTGTATTCAGGTAAATTTATATAAATTAAATTTATACAAATAAGGAAAGGAAAGTTAAAAATGAAAATTAGAAGATTTTTGTCGCACTTTTTGAGCATTGTTATGCTTATTAGTTTAGTGCCCGTATTTGCGGAAGACGCAAATACGGTGACTGTATATGTAAGTGCAACAAAATACGGAGAAGTTTTAATTGACAAGGCAAACACACCTATGGCGTATGTTCCTGTTGAATTGTCAGGTAAGGAAAGCTATAACCTTGATGATGTATTCACAGAGTTACATAATCTGTATTATGAGGGTGGGAGTGAAGTCGGATATGCTTCTGCAAACGGAGATTACGGATTATATATTACAAAGTTCTGGAATGATGAAAGTGGAAATTTTTACTATCAGGTAAACGGCGGTACAGAATATGTTTCAGGACTTTCGTATGAGGTCAAAGACGGCGATTACATTGACGCTATTATTTTTCAGAACTTTTATCCCAATACAGAGGACTATGCTAAGTTTGACAAGACTGACATAGATGTAGTTGAAGGCGAGCCTTTTGATATAACTCTCTATGTAAGCGGATATGATGAAAATTGGAATATGGTATTTTCGCCCTGTGTTGATGCAACGATTACGGTAAATGGTGAGGAAACCGAATATACAACAGACGAGAACGGCAAGGCAAGTATTACACTTGACACGGCAGGCACGCAAATCATTTCTGCAAAAAAGAGTAAACTTGTAGGCGAAGAAGAGTTACCGGCAATTACTGCACCCGTTTGTGTTGCAAGTGTCAGCCAACATCCTGCTGTTACTCTCATACACAACATTGCGAAAAAGTATATTGAAAGCGACATCACGCAAGCAGGCACAAATCTGCCCTGGATTATTGCTGATTTGATGATTTATGAAAAGCTCTATCCCAACAGCGAAAACAAACTTACCGATATACAAAAGCAATCGTATCTTGATAAGCTTATATCTGATGTTAAAGATACAACAAGCCCCGGTGATATGGCTAAGACAATAATTGCACTTCGTTCAATGGGTTACAATCCTCAAAATGTATATACTTCATCTCTTGAGAAGATTGATGTTGTGGAGAGGCTTGCAGAACTTGTAGAAAATAAAGATGCATCTGTTGTAAATAACGAGTATACACTTCCGTATGTGATGGTTGCTTTGGAGCAGTCAGAGGAATATATAACAGACGAACAGAGAAGATATCTGATTGACACCGCACTTTCGTTAAGTGACAGATGGCAGAGCGTAACCTGGGGGACAGATGCACTTACACCTATGCTGTTGGCACTTGCACCTTATTATGATAATAACTCTGATGTGAAATCAGAAGTTGATAAATCTGTTGATATACTTAAAGAGGAACAGAATGAGGATGGTATGATAAAAGCCTTATGGGGAGGCGAGAGTGCCTCAACATGCCTTGCCATATGCGGATTGTCGGCACTTGGTATAAATGCAGACCAAGTGAAAAATACTGAGAAGAGCTTAATTGACGGGATATTAACAGATGTCAATGATACAAATGATGGATTTTCCAATGCGTTTGCAACAGAGCAGGGCTTCAGAGGACTTTTGGCTTGGAGGCTGATAACTGATGGTGACGGAAGGAATATGTATGACTTTTCGGACTATCCTAAAGACGAAGCATATGCCACCTGGGCAAGCGGATGCCCTGTAACCTTTGAGGTTACTCCGTCTGATGCAACAGTTTCAGTTGATGGTGCAGAGCCTGTTTCAGGCAATATGTATGACTTAGAAGAGGGAACGTATACTTATTCCGTTTCAAAGTCGGGTTATAATACCAAAACAGGGGAGATTGTTGTAACAGGCGCGGATGCAGAAAGTCATATTCAGAAAAAAGTTGCAGTATCTTTATCAAAAAGCTCTTCAAGCGGCGGTTCGGGAAGTGCAGACACAACGATTAGGATTAGTGTAAAAGTTATGATACACGATGGCGATAAGTGCAATGGTTCGTATACATATAAAAACAATTCTTCAAAGTATACGGCACTTGTCAGCGAAACAATAACCGCAGAAAAAGGCGTAACTGTATTCGATGTGCTTGATGAAGCACTTACTAAAAACAAGATAGAATACAAAGAGAGCAGTAAGGGATATATTTCATCAATTGACGGAATAGCCGAGTTTGACCACAGCAAAAATTCAGGCTGGATGTTTATGGTTGACGGAAAGCACATAACCACAGGCTGTCGAGATACAAAGCTTAATTCATCATCAAGTGTGGTTTGGTTCTATACAGACGATTATACCAAGGAAAACGGCTCGCAAAATTTTGGCAGTTCAAGCGGAGGAAGCTCGGCAGTAAAGCAGGAAAGTGTTACAATTGATGAGACTAACGGCAATATTAAGCCGAAAGTGACAGCGGATAAGAATGGTGTTGCATCTGTTGAGATTAACGCCGAGACGATTTTATCTGCTGTAAATAAGGCAACAAATAATGAAACAATATCAGCAGTTGTTATCACACCTGAAATCAGCGGAGATGCAACAAAGGTAAGTATTTCAATTCCTAAAACGGCAGTAGGAAACATTGCAAACAACAATTTGGGACTTACAATAACATCAGATATTGCAAAGGTGACAGTGTCAAATAAAGGTCTTAAAAATGTTGACGGCAACTTGTGTATCACAGCCGAAAATAAAGATGATGGTGTAAATATTGAGGTAACTGTTGACGGTAATGTGCAAAACAATATAGACGGCGGAATGGATATCACTATTCCAAACAATAGTGAAAGCGAAAATGCAGTATTGATTATTGTAGGTGAGAACGGATACGAAACTGCTGTTAAAAAATCTGTTTTGACAAAGGACGGCATAAAGGCTATAATCAAAGGAAGCGCAATCGTTAAAACTGTGGATAGAGTTAGGGCTTATCCCGATACAGAGAAGCATTGGGGAAAGAATGCGATTGACTTTGTTACATCACGTGAAATATTCTCAGGAACAGAAAATGGTTTTGAGCCTGATGCCAATACAAGCAGAGCAATGCTTGTAACAACTCTCTTCAGATTGGAAGATGCTGAGGCAAACGGAACGCAGAGTTTTGAAGATGTTTCTGATGATACCTGGTACACAGATGCGGTAACGTGGGCAAGTGTGAATAAAATTGCAGAGGGTACAGGTGAAGGCTTTGAGCCTGACGGCAATGTAACACGTGAACAGCTTTGTACAATTATATACCGCTATGCGGAAAATATAGGAATGGACACAGACACAGAGGGCGGTTTTAATAACTTCAAGGACAAAGAAGATGTGTCGGAATGGGCAAAGGAGGCAATTGGCTGGGCAGTAAACAGCGGAATTATATCAGGCAAACCCGATGAGTTACTTGACCCGCAAGGTTATGCCACCCGTGCTGAAGTCGCTGTGATTTATCAGCGTTTGATAGGATTAATGATGAAATAGATTACCAAATGCAGATGCTTAGGGTGAGAATATAAATCCGAAGATGCCAAAAAAATTAATTTAGGCATCTTCGGGCATCTGTATTTGACTTTAAAATGGAGATTGATTATGAAAAGAGTTATATCGTTTATATTGGCGAGTTTGATATTGATGTGTAATTTATCAGCTTTTGCGGCAGACCAAAATACAGTTGATTTAATAATGTCTGACACGGCAGATTATATATACCAAACTGTAAACAATCCACAGGTTGCTTCAATCGGCGGTGAATGGGCGGTTTTAGGGCTTGCCCGAAGCGGAGCGGATATTCCTGAAGAATATTACAACAATTATTATAAAACTGTATGCAAATATGTTGCAGACCGCAAAGGCGTTTTGCACAATAAAAAATATACTGAGTATTCAAGGATAATTCTTGCCTTAACCGCAATCGGTAAAAACCCTGCTGATGTTGAGGGGTATAATCTGTTAATGCCACTCGGTGATTATGAAAAGACGATATGGCAAGGGGTAAACGGTGCCATATGGGCGTTGATTGCCTTGGATTGCGGTGAATATGAAATTCCTCAAAACAGCGAGGCGGAAACACAAGCCACAAGAGATATGTATATAAACTATATTCTTGATAATCAAACCTCAGACGGAGGCTGGACCTTATCGGGAGATAATGCTGATGTTGATGTAACCGCAATGGCATTGCAAGCGCTCAGCAAATATCAAAACAATGAAGCGGTAAAGTCGGCAACGGAAAAAGCACTTATGTGCATATCTTATTTTCAGAATGAAAGCGGTGGCTTTTCAAGCTATGAAGAAAATTCCGAAAGCTATGCTCAAATGATAATTGCACTTTGTGAACTTGGAATATCAATTGATGACTCCCGTTTTCTGAAAAATGGAAATACAATACTTGATAATATGTTAAAGTTTTACGAGAGCGGAAAAGGCTTTAAGCATACTTTAGACGGCACCGTAAATCAGATGGCAACCGAACAATGCTTTAATGCACTTGTGGCACTAAAACGTTTTAACGAGAATAAAAACAGCCCTTACAGTATGAGTGATGCGATTTCCATTTCCGAAAGCGAAAATCAAAGCGTCGGACTTCCCGATAAAAATTCTGATGTCAGGAAAATGAGCATTGTAAATCTTGGTAAAACCTTTGAAGATATAAAAGGACATACAAGTCAGACAGCAATAGAGGAGCTTGCGGCGAGAAATATAATTAACGGCAAAACAGATAGTTCATTTGAACCCCAAAGCACAATGACAAGAGCGGAGTTTGCAACAATAGTTGTGAGAGGACTTGGCTTGCCTGTGAAAAGCAGTTCAATATTTAATGATGTAACAGCGAATGATTGGTTTTACGACTATGTAAATACTGCATTCTCCTATGGTATAATAAAGGGTGTGTCAGATATAGAGTTCAATCCAAACGGAACGATTACCCGTGAGGAGTCAGCAGTGATGGTTGCAAGGGCGGCTAAGCTGTGCGGAATGGATACGAATATTGAAGCTTTTGAGGTTCGCAATATTTTGGCAGGCTTTTTGGATTATGTGAAGGCATCTGATTGGGCGGTAAGCTCCCTTGCATTTTGCTATAACAACAAAATACTTCCTGATGATGCAATGGAAATTTATCCAAAGGAATTTGTTACAAGAGCGGAAATTGCACAGATGCTTTATAATACGCTATTATTTTCAAAACTCATTTAAGGAGTAACAGGAATGAAAAAGTATAAAAACAAGATAATTGCAGGTGCGGTTATTGCATTAGTATTAGCTTTTGTGTTCTGGTGGGGCGGAGATGCTCCCGACCTTAGAGGCTGGAGCCCGAACGTAAATCAAGTACAGACAAAAGCACCCTCAAAGGCATTGAAAAACAGTATGGTTGCAAATTCTGAACGAAACGAAGAACAACAGTCTGACGATATTTCCGTAAAGAAAGAGGGAGAGCCTGCAACCGAAGAAAACAAACCGCAAAACGCAGATAATTCGCCAATGACGGCTGAGGAAAAAATAGCATTGGCAGAGCGTATGACGGAAAATGTAACATCAAATGTTCAAAGCGGTGATGCGGATTATTCCGAACAAAACGGAATGGATATAAACGCAAGTACAGGAAAAGACGAATATCAAACCGAGCCTGTGCCTGAGGGAAAGCCTGTGCCGATTGAGCCTGAAAATGCAGTTATTTCTGATAAGGAATTAACCTGTACTATGTCAATCAGATGTGATACAATACTTAAAAACATTGCTTGGCTCGATAA
>CACYTW010000107.1 GCA_902777435.1 uncultured Ruminococcus sp.
AATCATTTTCACTTGCCATTGCAAATATAACATTTGACAAAAAAAGGTCTATTCTCACTATGCTTGGTATCATAGTCGGTGTAGCGGCTGTTATCATATTAGTCAGCTTGATGAACGGAATGGCAGGTATGATGAATGATGCCTTCAATGATATGGGTACAACTTCGATAAATGTAAGTGTTACTTCAAGAGGCGGCAGCAGAGTTGTAGACGAGGAGGATATGTATCAGCTGAGAGATGATAACCCTGAACTTTTAGACGGAATATCGCCCACCGTATCTATGATGAGGTCAACCATAAAGATACCGGGAGAAACGGACAGTGTGACCACAAGTGTTACGGGCGTCAGCGAAGAATATGCAGATATGAAAAATCTTGAACTTCAGTCGGGAAGCTTTTTGAACTATATGGATATAAAGAATAATACGAAAAACTGTGTTATCGGTACATATATTCAAAAAGAATTGTTCGGCGCGGGGCAGGCAATCGGGAACAAAATAAAGATAAATAATACGCCCTATACAGTAGTCGGTATAATTGAGGAGCAAGATGACTCAAGCAGCAGCAGTAGTGATAATGCAATCTATATTCCGTATACAACTGCTTTTCGTGCATCATCAAATGCGTCAATCAACAGCTTTTTGTTTACTGCAGTATCAGAGGATTTGGCAGGCGATGCTAAAGATTTAATTGATGATAAGCTGTATGAAATATTAGGTGACGAAGATTATTATACGATTACAAGTATGCAGGAATTGATTGATATGGCAGATGATATGCTTGGAAAAATGGAAATTTTGCTTGTGTGTATTGCGGGTATATCACTTCTTGTGGCAGGTATAGGAATTATGAATATTATGCTTGTATCGGTTACAGAGCGTACCAGAGAAATAGGTATCAGAAAATCTTTGGGTGCAAAGGGCAGAACTATTATGACTCAGTTTGTAATAGAGGCAGGAACCATAAGCGGAATAGGCGGTGTAATTGGAATTGTAGTAGGCTCCATCCTGGCGGTGGTGGGTGGAAATCTGTTAGGCTTAACGGCCACACCTTCGGTTGGAGCAATCGCAGTAGCCTTTAGTGTTTCGGTGGGAATTGGTGTAATATTCGGATATCTGCCGGCAAAGAAAGCGGCAAGTCTTAATCCTATTGACGCACTCAGATATGACTGATAGTTTTGAAGGGAGATTAACTATGAAGAAATTTATATCATATTTTATGATTTTATGTATTGTTTTAAGCGTATGCATTATTCCGCAGACAGCCTTTGGAGCCACCAATATAAATGACGGAGCATTAGGCTTGCTCTCTTACCTGAACATTATGTCAGGTGACCCTGACGGAAATATGCGTCTTGATGATGCTGTGTCACGTGCCGAATTTTCAAAGATGGCGGTAACGGCATCTTCTTATAAAAACAGTGTAGCATCAAGCCTTGCTTTTTCACCGTTTCCTGATGTTACATATAAGCATTGGGCGGCACCTTATGTCAGAGTTGCTGTCAGTGGCGGAATTGTAAGCGGTTATCCCAACGGGACATTTGAGCCTGAAACTACTGTGTTGTATGAAGAGGCGGTTACAATGATGCTGAGAGTTCTCGGATATAAGGACGAGGACTTCGGAAATTCCTGGCCGTCAGGTCAGTTGGGAATTGCTGAAAATATAGACTTAACCGATGATATAGATTGCGTTGCAGGAGATGTAATGACAAGACGTGATGTGGCAAAATTGGTTTATAATGCATTAAAGACGGAGCTTAAAGATTCTTCGACGGAGCTGAGTGTAGCTGTATTTGATGTAAGAATTTCGGAGGATGCAGCCCTTATTGCCACTCACTCAGAGGACACAACCATTGCATCAGATTCTGTTCTGACATCAGAGGGAACATATAAATTGGATATAGAGTTAAATCGTGACTATGTGGGTATGAAGGGCGATATTGCCGTGAAAAATGGTAAGAAGCTCGTAGGCTTTATCCCCGACGGCGATAGCCGTGCCACAGAGGAATACATAGTATATTCAACATTTGATAATAAGGTGTTAGCATATAAAAACGGCTCTATAACTCAGCTTGATATTAATGACGGAATAACAGTTTACAACGGAACTGCACAGACCACATTTGGTATGATTAAACAGAGTGTGGAGCTTGGCGATAAGATTAGGGTTAAGAGATTAGAAGCAGGAGATATTGATTATATCACCTACACAGATGGCAACCTGTTAGGACCTGTAACAGCAATGGGCTCAAATTGGCAAAGCCTTTGGCAGACACCTTCTGATGTGAGTGTCACAAGGGATGGTGCAACTGTTTCCGCATCGGCAATAAAGAGTTATGATATCTTATATTATCTGCCTGATATGAATATGGTTATGGCATATTCTAATAAGGTGACGGGAATATATGAAGCCGCAGAGCCTAACAGAGATGCACCGAACTCTATTGTTGTTTCGGGCGTATCATATAAATTAGAGGGCAGTAATGCGTTTAATAAAGTTCACTCGGGCGGAGAGTTTGAGTATGGTGACACTGTGACATTGCTCCTCGGAAAGGACGGCGAGGTTGCAGACGTAATCAGCCCGTCGGCAACAACCGAAAATGTTGTGGGTTATGTTATTGGTACGGGTATAAAGGAATACAGCAGCGGAAATGTTGATACTTTTAAAAACTATTACATCAAGGTTGTTCAGCCTGACGGAAACACATACGAGTATGTAACTGACAGAGATTATTCAGAGAGCCTGAATTCTGTTGGTAAAATAGGCTTTTCAAACGGATACGCAAGAATAGTTGATGTAAGCACCTCGTCAATAGGCGGAACATTTAATTGGAGCTCAAAGAAGTTTGGCTCGGATAAGGTGTCTTCCTCTGTAAATATATTGGATATAGGTACACTTGACAAAAGCATAGGCTCAATGTATGCAAAGGTTTACGGACAGAGATTGGACGGATTGAGCATTGCAGAAAAGAAGGTATTATTTGCCGAGAAGAATTCATCAGGCGAGATAATTACACTGATTTTGGATAACGTAACAGGAGATGACTTTGAGTATGGATTGGTTGTTTCAACAATGTCAACTGAAAGTACAAAGTCTTATACGTATATGGTAGACGGAAACAGATATACAACCACTACTTCGGGAAATTACTCCATAGGCAGAGGAGTCGCTGTCAAGATTATGGGCAGAGCTGAGTTGCCGAATTCGTTAAATAAAATAGAAAGTGTCAGCGGTAAACCGACAATGGTTTCAAGCGATAAGATTGCAATTGCAGGAAATACATATAAATTAAGCGATAAAGTTGCTTGCTATAAAGGCGAATCTTCCTTGGATGCTGAGTATTCTATGATATCTGTCTATGATGTGATTGAAAAATATTCAGATTATAAAATAACTGCATATTATGATAAGACAATGGAAAGCGGCGGAAGAGTAAGAGTTCTTGTTGTTTCTGAATAAAATTAAGGGGCGATTTTCAAAATCGCCCCTATAATTTTATAATATTTCATATTCGCTGTCAGATACAGGCGTCAGGTTTGCTTTATAAAATGCCTTTAATCCGTCAATTAAGTATGAGGTGTCCTTGCTGCCTGCTGTTTCGTATGCGGAGTGCATTGCAAGCTGTGCCGCACCGATATCTATTGTGTTAAGTGAAATTTGTTGGTTTAATAAATTACCCAAGGTTGAACCCCCCGGAATATCACTCCGATTGGCAAACTCCTGATAAGGAACGTCTGCATCATTCAAAATCTTTTTAAATATTGCGGCAGACACCGAATCTGTGGTGTACTGCTGATTTGCGTTATATTTTATTACAATGCCTTTATTCATTTTAGGCTGTGATGTAATATCCGCTTTTTCGGCGTGATTTGGATGAACGGCATGGGCATTGTCTGCTGAAACCATATAGCTTGATGCGATTGCCTTGATAAATGCAGAGCCCGACATTTTAAGGGACTCTTTTATACGTGTCAATGTATCGTGAGCAAAGGTGGAGCGTGCACCTTGCTTTGTCAAACTTCCGACTTCTTCGTTGTCAAACACAGCAAGCACATTCATAGCGTTGGCGTTTTCGGAATTGATAAATGCTTCTTTTGCCGCATAAACACATTGCAAATCATCTATACGAGGTGCCGAAAAATATTCTTTATCTCCCCAAATCGTACCACATTCTTTATTATATAAATATAAATCGTAGTCGATTATTGAATCGGCAGATACATTTATATTTTCAGCTATTTTGTTGATAAATTCATCTTTATAAGTCTGATTTCCTATCAATGGAAGCATATCTGTTTGCGGATTATAGATGTATCCGTTATTTATATCCCTATTCATATGCACAGCCAAATTCGGAATAATACAGCTTTCGTCTTTCAGATTAACCAAATATGATTTTATTCCCTTTGCCGTTGAACAAACAACTCTGCCCGCAACGGAAAGCGGTCTGTCAAGCCAGGTGGAATATATCATTCCGCCGTATTTTTCACAATTCAGCTTTGTATAGCAACCATTTGCCTCGTGCTGTGCGTTAGGCTTTATTTTAAAGCAGGGGGAGTCACTGTGTGCCGCACAAATAAGAATATTTTTAAATTCACAATTTGGAACGGCAAAGGCAATCATTGATGAACCGTTGCGTGTTACAAAATATTTTTTTCCTTGTTCGATTTTCCACTCTTTTGACTCTGACAACTCTGTATAGCCGTGTGATAACAATTCGTCTTTTATGTTTTTTATTGTATGGAATGGAGTTGGACTGCCCTCGATAAACTTTATTAGTTTGGCTGTTTCGTTTGTATATTCGGTATCCATAAATGACATAACCCCTTTCTGACTATTTTTTAAATTATAATACTTATTTGTAATAATGTCAAGCAGTGAGCTGATTTATAGTATATTAAATTTATGTTAAATTATCATAATGTTGACAGTATTGGTTGAAAAGTACGCTTTGTTGTGCTAAAATAATTAGCTGTGTGTAAAGATTATATGTAAAGATTAGAGGTAATTTTGTGAGAAAAATATTGATTACAATTATACTGTGTCTGACGTTTGTTATACCTGTAAATGTAACAGCAAACCAAGATACTGCTGTTACAAGATTGTCGGCGGTACATATGCTGACACAAATTTTACCTCAATATGAGGTGGGAGTCCCATTCGATGATACTTGGGATTTAACTGCGGCGTATTACAGAAAGATGGGTATTGTGTCCGCAATAGAGGGCAACAGCTTTATGCCTGACGAACCTGTTATGACACAGGATTTTTTGTTAATGTTAAAGAGGGCGTTAGATGTTGCCTGCCCGGACTTGTTCTACAACAATCAAAACATAAAGTGGCATTATGACCAAAATGAGATATATCCCTACGCTCAAAATCAGCTTGCAATGTTGTCTGCTGTGGGTATATATAACAATTCGGGATATTTGCATCCCAGAAGCATTATATCAGAGGGAATGGCAAGCTATTATATAAACCTTGCAATTCATACAATGAATTACGGCAAGAGGTCCAAAAATGGTGTTATGCCTCGCAAAAAACCGCAGATACTTATGTATCATTTGATAGAGGAGCCTCACGAGCCGTACGCATATTTGTATGTGTCATCAGAGAACTTTGAAGCACAGATTAAATATTTATATGATAACGGATATACATTCTTATTCCCTGAAGAATTGTCAATGGCTGATAATTTGTCAAAGTCGGTTGTTATTACCTTTGATGATGGTTATAACTGTCTATACAGAAATGCACTGCCAATACTGAAAAAATATAATGCAAAAGCAACTGTATATGTGGTTGCGGATATAATAGGAACCGAATATTATTGCACACAGGAAGAGCTAAGGGAGATGAGTGACAGTAATGCTTTCAGGGTATATTCACACACTAAAACCCACCCGTACCTGACCGATATATCAAATTCTGAGTTGGAAGAGGAATTCAGAAAATCAAATATAATGATATACAACATTACAAAAAGAGAGGTTACATCTATTGCATATCCATACGGCTATTATGATGATGAGGTTATAAGCATAGCCAAAAAGTTTTATAAAAACGCTGTTACTGTTGATGCAAGGGGCGGTAATTCTATATATGATTTAAGGCGGACAACAATAGATAATACCCTTGATATAAACAGTTTTGCACGCAGAGTAAAATAGTATTGAGGGGTTGTAGAAAAATAGCCTTTAAAAAAATATTGCACAAAAAATCTCCTAAAACACAGCAAAATCAAGCTGTGTTTCGGGAGATTTTCTTTGTTTTTAGAGGACTGTTTTGTGCAAATTGAT
>CACYTW010000108.1 GCA_902777435.1 uncultured Ruminococcus sp.
CTTGGCGGTATGACAGGCCGTGATGGTTGCGGCGGTGCGACAGGTTCTTCAAAGGCGCATAATACTGAGTCTTTGGAAACCTGCGGTGCAGAGGTTCAGAAGGGTAACCCGCCTGTTGAGAGAAAGCTCCAGAGATTATTCAGAAAGAAGGAAGTTACATCTATGATTAGAAGATGTAACGACTTTGGTGCAGGCGGTGTTTCCGTTGCTGTTGGTGAGTTGGCAGACGGCTTGGATATTAACCTTGACAAAGTGCCTAAGAAGTATGACGGACTTGACGGTACAGAGCTTGCAATTTCTGAGTCACAGGAAAGAATGGCAGTTGTTGTAAGAGCTGCTGATGCAGACAAGTTTATTGCAGAGGCCGATAAAGAGAATTTGGATGCGGTATGCGTTGCAAAGGTTACAGATACAAACCGTTTGAGAATGAGCTGGAGAGGCAATACCATATGCGACATAAGCCGTGACTTTTTGAATACAAATGGTGCAGAGAAGCATAGCAAGGCTCATATTGCAAAGGGTGATTTTTCAGCCGATTTGTTTGATTTTGCAGCAGAAGGCGACACATATAAAGAGAAAATCACAAATATGATGGGCGACTTGAACATAGCATCTCAGCACGGCTTGGTTGAGAGATTTGACAGTACAATTGGTGCAGGTTCTGTATTTATGCCATACGGCGGTGTTCATCAGTTGACACCTCAGCAGAATATGGTTGCCAAAATACCTACAATACACAAGGAAACAAATACTGCAACAGTTATGGCTTACGGATATAATCCTAAGCTGTCCGCCAAGAACCCATATCTCGGCGCTATGTATGCAGTTGTTGACTCTGTTACAAAAGCGGTTATTGCAGGTGCGGATTACAGCGATATTTATCTGACCTTCCAGGAATACTTTGAAAGATTGGGCAATGACGCAAATCGTTGGGGCAAGCCTCTTGCATCTTTGCTTGGTGCCTATACTGCACAAGAAAAGCTGTGTCTTGGTGCCATAGGCGGTAAGGACAGTATGTCAGGTTCATTCAACGATATAGATGTTCCGCCGACACTTGTGTCATTTGCGGTTGCACCTCTTACAGCATCAAAGGCTGTGTCTAATGAGTTCAAAGGTGCAAATAATCTTGTGTTTATGTTAAGTCCTAAGTATGACGAAAATAATATGCCGGATTTTGATAGCCTTAAGCAGTTGTATGATATGCTTTATATGATGATTAGTGATGACAAAATCGGTTTAATTCAATCTGCTTGGGCTGTTGGCTACGGCGGTGCTATGGAGGGTATCTGTAAGATGGCTCTCGGTAACAAGATTGGCTTTGAATTTACTGATTGCTGCAATAAGGCTGACTTGTTCAAGGCTAAGTACGGCAGCGTTATCATAGAGGTAAAAGGCTTGGGTGCAACAGGCTTTATGAACGAAAATATTGATGTGGTAAAATTAGGTCATACAATGATTGAGTCTGTGATTGAGATAGATGGTGAGGAAGTCTCACTTGACGATATTGAAACAGCGTGGACAAAGCCTCTTGAGAGTGTATTTGCGACAAAGGCTGACTTTGATGATGTGGGAATGAAGAAGTTTGAGTACACAAAGAGGGTGAATATTGTACCAAACGATAAGTTTGCTAAGCCGAGAATATTTATTCCTGCATTCCCGGGTACCAACTGCGAATACGATTCAATGCGTGCCTTTGAACGTGCAGGCGGTGTGGCAGATGTTGAAATTTTCAGAAATCTAAAGACCGAGCATATTGAACAATCAATTAACAGCTTTGTTGAAAAGATAAACAACGCACAAATAGTTATGTTGCCCGGTGGCTTCAGCGGCGGTGATGAGCCTGACGGTTCAGGTAAGTTTATCAAAGCGGCATTTGAGAACGAGAGAATTAAAGAGGCTGTTATGACACTGCTTAACAAGCGTGATGGTTTGATGCTTGGTATTTGCAACGGCTTCCAGGCACTTATTAAGTTGGGACTTGTGCCTTACGGCGAGATAAGAAAGACAGACAGCTCTTGTCCGACTCTTACATTTAACACCTTGGGCAGACACGTATCACGTATTGTATCAACAAGGGTTGCGTCAGTTAAATCTCCTTGGTTTGCAGGTGTTGAGGTCGGCGACATTCATCAGATTGCAGTATCTCACGGTGAGGGCAGATTTGTTGCAAGTCCTGAGGTTATTGCCGAAATGGAGAAAAACGGACAGATTGCTACTCAGTACGTAGACACTTGCGGTGACCCAACCTACGAGATGCCGTACAATCCTAACGGCTCGTACTATGCCATAGAGGGTATAACAAGCCCTGACGGCAGAGTTTTAGGTAAGATGGGACATTCCGAGAGATTTAAGAACAACGTATTTAAGAATATACCTGGTGAAAAGGACCAGAAGATTTTTGAAAGCGGTGTTAAATACTTCAAATAGAATTTTCGGAGGAATATGTTTATATATGAAGAAAATAGCGAGTTTTACAGTTGACCATACAAAACTTGACAGAGGTGTATATATATCACGTATAGACGGGGATATTACCACATATGACCTGAGAATGAGAAAGCCGAATACAGGTGATTTGATTTCCAATTCCGCTATGCATTCTCTTGAACATATGTTCGCAACCGTTGTCAGAAATTCTGAGCTTGCGGATAAGGTAATCTATTTCGGACCTATGGGTTGTCAGACAGGCTTTTACCTGCTTATGAGGTCTGACAACCACGCAGAAAACTTAGAGTTGATAAAGAACTCCCTTGCGAAGATAATAGATTATGACGGCGAGATGCCGGGAAACAGCGAGATTGAATGTGGAAACTACAAGAGCTTGAGTATGGAAAATGCTAAGGCAGAGGCAAAAATGTATTTAGAGGCTATCGCAGATTTGACAGAAAAGGATTTATATTATAAGTAAGAAAAGTATTGAAAGGAATGTGATAAAATGGCAAAGGTTGCAATAATAATGGGAAGCAACTCTGACCTTCCTGTTGTAAAGGGTGCAATAGAGATTCTTAAAGATTTTGGTGTGGATTATGAGGCGAGAGTTATTTCGGCACACAGAACACCGTATGCTGCGGAAGAATTTGCAAAAAATGCTAAGCAGAACGGACTATCAGTTATCATTGCCGCAGCAGGCAAGGCGGCTCATTTAGGCGGTGTTATTGCGGCTTATACAACTGTGCCTGTTATTGCACTTCCCATAAAGTCATCATTTATGGACGGATTGGACTCTCTGCTTTCAATGGTTCAGATGCCGTCAGGTATTCCTGTTGCAACTGTTGGCGTAAATGGTGCTGACAATGCAGGTATACTTGCGGTACAGATATTGGCAATATCTGATGAGAGTCTGGCAAACAAGCTTGAAGAATTTAAAAAGGATATGGCTGATGCCGTTGCCAAAAAGGATGCGGCACTTCAGGAAGAATTAAAATCTTTATAAAATAAGAAAAGTAGAACGGAGGATAATTATGAGTCAGGCATATAAAAATGCAGGCGTAGATGTAGAGGCAGGATATAAAGCGGTTGAGCTTATGAAGGAGCACGTTAAACGCACAAATATCCCCGGAGTTATTTCGGGCATAGGCGGTTTTGGCGGCTTGTTTGAAATCGGTGCAGGTTATAAAAATCCCGTATTGGTATCAGGTACAGATGGTGTCGGAACTAAACTTAAGATTGCTTTCTTAATGGATAAGCACGATACAGTCGGTCAGGACTGTGTTGCAATGTGTGTAAATGACATTGCGTGCGGTGGTGCAAAGCCGTTGTTCTTCCTTGACTATATTGCAGTTGGTAAGAATATTCCCGAAAAGGTTGCAGATATTGTTAAGGGTGTAGCTGACGGCTGTGTTGCCGCAGGCTGTGCTTTAATCGGCGGAGAAACTGCTGAGATGCCGGGATTCTATCCTGAGGACGAATACGATTTGGCAGGCTTTTCTGTTGGTATTGTTGACAAAGACAAGATAATTGACGGCAGCCGTCTTGAAGCAGGCAATGTGATTATCGGTGTTAAGTCATCAGGTGTTCACTCAAATGGATATTCACTTGTCAGAAAGGTGTTTAACATCAATGATAGTGCTGAATGTAAAAAAAGCCTTAATACATATAGTGATGAGCTTGGCTCAACTATCGGTGAGGCACTTTTGACACCTACCAAAATATATGTAAAGCCATTGCTGTCTGCAATAGATGCGGCAGATGTACGTGCTGTTTCCCATATCACAGGCGGAGGCTTTATCGAGAATATTCCGAGAATGTTAAAGGAAGGCACAAGAGCTAAAATAGACAAGAACAGCTTTGAGGTGTTGCCCATATTCGATATGATTAAAAAACTTGGTGACGTTTCCGAAAGAGATATGTTTAACACCTATAATATGGGTATTGGTCTTATGCTTGCTGTTCCTAAGAATGATGCTGACAAAGCAATCGAGGCAATAAAGGCTTGCGGTGAAACTGCCACTGTTGTAGGCGAAATCGTAAATGGCGAGAAAGGCGTGGACATATGCTAAATATTGGTGTTCTCGTATCGGGCGGAGGAACTAACCTTCAGGCGTTGATTGATGCGCAAAATAACGGAATTTTAAAGAGCGGTAAAATCGTGACAGTTGTATCAAACAAAGAGGGTGTCTATGCACTTGAACGTGCAAAAAACGCAGGTATAAATACAAATGTTATTTTAAAGCGTGAGTGCGGAAGTGCTGAGGCTTTTGATGTTGCTCTTAAGAATTATATGCAGGAAATGAATGTTGATATTGTGGTGCTTGCAGGTTTTCTCGCAATACTCGGAAAGCAGTTTATAGACGCATATCGCGACAGAATAGTAAATATTCATCCGTCGCTGATACCATCATTCTGCGGTGATGGATTCTATGGATTAAAGGTTCATCAGGCGGCACTTGACTATGGTGTTAAGGTTACGGGTGCTACTGTTCACCTTGTAAATGAGATTACCGACGGCGGTAAAATTCTTATGCAGAAGGCTGTATACATAAATGATGATGACACAGCCGAAACCTTACAGAGAAGAGTGATGGAAGAAGCTGAATGGAAGATTTTACCCGAAGCCGTTGAAAAGCTGTGTTCAACACTTAAATAGTTTTTATAACAGAGAAGGAGATTAAAATGATTAATATTTCAGAAGAACTTAAGAATAACTCATATCCCGGCAGGGGGATAATAATTGGAAAGTCACCCAACGGCAAGTATGCGGTAACAGCATATTTTATAATGGGCAGAAGTGTGAACAGCCGTAACAGAGTTTTTGTTGAAGACGGGGAGGGAATTCGTACTCAGGCCTTTGACGAGTCAAAGCTTGAAGATCCGCATCTCATTATTTATGCTCCTGTTCGTGTCCTTGGCAATAAGACAATAGTTACAAACGGCGACCAGACCGATACAATATATGACTTGATGGACAAGCAAATGACTTTTGAGCAGGCTTTGAGAACAAGAGAGTTCGAGGACGATGCACCGAACTTCACACCGAGAATTTCAGGCATTATGCACATCGAAAACGGAACATATAACTATGCAATGTCTATTTTAAAGAGTGCAGACGGCGATCCGTCATCCTGCAGAAGAAATACATTTGGTTTTTACAATCCAAAGAACGGCGAGGGTCACTTCATACATACATATATGGGTGACGGAAGTCCTTTGCCGAGTTTTAAGGGTGAGCCGAAAACAGTTGATGTAAGTGACGATATAGACCAATACTGCGATATGCTGTGGGATAGTCTTAACGAGGATAACAAGGTTTCTTTATTTGTCAGATACATAGATATAGAGTCAGGCAAATACGAAACAAGAATAGTAAACAAAAATAAATAGTTTTTGAAGGGAGATATTTAAATGAAAGAAATGGAACTTAAGTACGGCTGTAACCCTAACCAAAAGCCGTCAAAGGTTTTTGTGAATGAGGGAGAGCTTCCCTTTGAGGTTTTGTGCGGAAAGCCGGGGTATATCAATCTGCTTGACGCGTTGAATGGTTGGCAGCTTGTGCGTGAACTTAAAGCGGCAACAGGACTTCCTGCGGCAACTTCTTTTAAACACGTGTCACCTGCAGGTGCTGCAGTTGGTGTTCCGCTTTCTGATACACTTAAAAAGATATATTTTGTGGATGAAAGTATAGAAATGACACCTCTTGCAAATGCATACGCAAGGGCGAGGGGAGCAGACAGAATGTCATCATTCGGC
>CACYTW010000109.1 GCA_902777435.1 uncultured Ruminococcus sp.
CATAGAATATGATGCTTCATCTGACACAGACAAATCAGAGTCTAAGAGCAGTTCTTCAACTTCTAATAAAACGACAGTTTCTGACCCTAAGATTGTGGAAAAAACACCACTTAAGGAAAAGGAACTTGTCAAGATTTCTGATGACGGAACTTCAATGTTCTTCTTTGAAAACGTAAATATGAATACACGTACAGGCAGTCTTGTATATTATAAGAGCGGCAAAAAGAAGAGCAGAGTTGAACTTGCACAGAATGTATATTATGACATTGTTACAAACAGCACTTGTTCTTCGGTTCTGTTTATTAAGAATGCAGACGAAGATGGTGCTCACGGTGAGTTGTGTTATTGGAGTGTTGACAAAAAAGAGGCAATAACCGTTGACAACGATATAACTGCAGGCAACTTTAAGTTATCTCAAGACAGCTTGAGTGCAACCTATATAAAGAATTTCAATCCGTCGGTACATACCGGTGATTTGTTCTATGTTTCATTTGCAGAAAATGCAGAGCCAACAAAGCGTGTTGACGAAAAGGTTGCATTTGTTTTCGGTACAACTCCTAAGAGTAAAATATATTTTTATGCAAAGAATTATGACACGAAAACAGGCACCTATGACTTATATATCCAAAGTGATGTAGAGGGACCTAAGAGTATTGCTGAAAAAGGTTTGCTGGCACCGGTTATCTCTAAGAAGATAGAAAGTGCATATGTTTTCAGTAATTACAGCCACAAACTCCAGACATTAAGCTCTGTTGACCTTTCAACAGGTATGAACACAAAGCTTTCTGAAGAGGTTACCAAGATAATTAAGCTGAGAAATGATGATGGTGCAGTAATATATTCTAAGGTGTATGAAGAAGATAAGGCGGATTACTACTATGTTAATGCCAAATCACCTAATCCGCAGAAGGTTGCATCTGCAATCAACACAAAAGCGGTAGAGGATGGGATTGCATTATTTGATGCAAGCAATGACTTTAGCAAGATTGCATATGTTGGCGGTTATGACAGCGTAAATATGCGCGGTGCACTTTACACAATGTCAATCATAAACGACTATTCGGGTTCTGAAATCAGAATTTCAGATGATGCATATTGCTGTGATGTTTCGGCAGATGGTGCGGTTGTAAGATTTGCATCAGGTTACAATGCTGAAAATAATACTGTAAATCTTGTATCTTATTCAAATTCAAACACATTGGCATTAGCCGACGAGGTTGGAGTAGGTGCGTTTACCTTTGATAAAATAGGTGAATACGCTATATATGCAAAGGATATAGACCGTACGGCTTCGGTAGGAAAAATAAATTCTGTAAACAAAAAGGCAAAAATTAAAAACCTTGATGAAGATGTTTCGGCATACGGACTCAAAAAAGACGGTATGGTTCTCTTGTTAAAGAAGACGGGAGAGGGAGAGACACAATCTACCTCATTATGCAAAGCAAAACTCAATGGCGGCAAGGTTAAAGAATTTGCTGACAATGTTACAAAGGTATTGTTCTATTAAAAATGAATAATTGTAAGAGAAAAATCGGGATTATGGGCGGAACTTTCGATCCGCCCCATCTCGGTCATTTAATTTCAGCACAATTTGTAGCTGATGAACTTAATCTCGATGAGGTAATTTTTTTGCCGACAGGTAATTTTTCGTATAAGGACTCGCGTGAAACTGCAGAAGCCCGGCACAGATATGATATGGTTGAGTTAGCCATTGCGGACAATCCTAAGTTCAGTATCTCTGATATAGAGGTTAAAGAAAAGGAGTACAGCTACACCTGCTTTACTCTTGAAAAAATCAGGAAACTATATGATAATTCTCATATTTATTTCATAATCGGAGCTGACTCCCTTGATTATATCGACAGGTGGAAAAACCCTCAGCATATTTTTGAGCAATGTACTATTGTTGCTGTAAGCCGAAAGGGCTTTTCTCAGGAGGACTTAAACGAAAAAAGAGAAGAACTTTTGAAAAAGTTTGAGGCGGATATAATTATTTTAGAGATGCCTTGCATTGATATATCCTCTACGGATATAAGAAAAAGGATCAGAGAAAATAAGTCTGTAAGCTATCTTGTGGATAGTAGTGTGGCAAAATATATAGAAGACAATAATTTATACAAATAGGTGATTGCTATGATGAATATTGATGACATAAAAGAATATCTTAAAGAAAATCTTAGCGAAAAGAGATATAATCATTCTTTGGGCGTTGCTGACGAGGCTGTAAAGCTTGCTGAGCGTTACGGCGCGGACAAGCTGAAGGCTTATATTGCAGGACTTGTTCACGATTGTGCAAAGGAAATAAAAAATGACGAGGCAAAAAGACTGCTAAAAGATATGTATTCTGTAACAATTGATATGGTTATGATGAATACTCACAAGTTGTTGCACGGACCTTTAGGTGCGTGTATGATTCAGGATTTGTTTGATGTAAACGACATAGAGATAATAGATGCTGTAAAGTATCATACAACAGCAAAAGCATCTATGAATTTGCTTACAAAAATCATTTATATAGCCGATTATATCGAGCCTAACCGCGACTTTGAGGGGGTTGACGAGTTGCGTAAAATTGCCTACGAGGATATAGATGAGGCTATTATGGTAGGTGTGGATTGGACAATTTCCGAATTGATGGAGAAAAACAGTATGTTTCATCCCGATACTGTTCACGCAAGAAATTTTCTGTTATTCCAAAAAGCAAATTTATAATATGCAATATTTTGAAATGAGGTGTTGTAATGCGTGAGATAAACAGCAATTACGAGCCGGAAGAAATGGAGTATTATCCCAAGAAAGTAAAACGAAAACTCAAGCATCCCGGTAGATTCTTTGTTTTTATATCAACATTTGTAATTTGTATCTGGATGGTATTCAGTTTTATTCTATCTCTGGGAACAGGTCAGAAATTCAGCATTTTAGGTATCAGCTCTCAGCCTGTCAGGAATATAGTTGTTGCAGGCGTTGATAAGGGCGGTTATCGAACTGATTTGATACTTTTGTGTCAGATAAACAGGTATAACAACGAGATAAATATTTTGCAAATACCACGTGACACTAAGGTAACCAATAATCGAAACGATAAGAAAATAAATTCAGCATACTTTTCGGGCTTTGAATGTATGAGTGACGAAATTCAGCAGGTTACGGGACTTAAAGCAAATGACTACATTATGGTTGATTTTGAAGGGTTTATTGATATAATTGATGCTTTGGGCGGAGTAACTGTTGATGTTCCAATTCGTATGAATTATACAGACCCGGTACAGAATTTGGTTATAGATTTAAAACCGGGAAAGCAGAAGTTGAATGGTGAGAAGGCACAAATGTTTATGCGCTTTAGAAAAAACAATGACGGCACAGGCTATCCTGATGGTGATATCGGAAGACTTGAAGCACAAAAGTCTTTATATTCGGCAGTTGCTAAAAAAGTACTGTCGCCTATGGGGATATTAAGGTCGCCTGCTGTTTTTGCGGCGGTTAAAGCTAATTCCGAAACAAACCTCAACGGCTTTGAATTGTTTGGTGTTTTAAAGGATGTTGTACCTTGTGTGGGCAACATTAACATACATACAATTCCCGGTGAGGGTAAGTATATTGGCGGAGGTTCTTATTTTGTGCCGTATAAAAATCAAACTGAACAACTTATAAGTGAAAACTTTATCAAATAATTTATATAAAGAGGAGAAACATATGGCGTGTGAAAACAATACAGTAAACAGAATTGTAGAAATTCTTGACAGTAAAACAGCAGAGGATATAACTGTTTTAAATGTAACGTCGCTTACAACGATTACCGATTACTTTGTAATCGCTACAGGAAGAAATGAGAGATTAACACAGGCTTTGTGTGATAATATTGAGAATGAATTATCAAAAGACGGTCTTGAACCTGTCAACAAAGAAGGATACAGGTCGGGGGATTGGATTTTGGTTGCATATAATGATGTTATAATCCATATTTTTAAACCTGAGGCAAGAGAGTTCTATGACTTGGAAAGAGTATGGCAAGACGCTGTCTCGGTTGATGTTTCGGATTTGCTTAAGTAGTTTTATGGTATTACAGGAGGATTAGTCAGATGAAATACGATTTCAACAGTATTGAAGAAAAGTGGCAAAAGAAGTGGGAGGAATCAGGAGAATTTAAGATTTCTGAGGATACAGACAAGCCGAAGTACTATGCTTTGGAGATGTTCCCTTATCCGTCGGGAAATCTGCATATGGGACACGTAAGAAATTACTCTATCGGTGATGTTGTTGCCCGCTATAAAAAAATGAGAGGCTATAATGTGTTGCATCCGATGGGATGGGACTCATTTGGATTGCCGGCAGAAAATGCCGCAATAAAGAATGGAACACCTCCTGCTGATTGGACTTGGTCGAACATTGATAATATGAGAAACCAATTGAAAAGATTAGGATTTAGCTATGATTGGGACAGAGAGGTTGCAACAGCTAAACCTGATTATTACAAGTTTACACAGTGGATGTTTTTACAGCTTTATAAGCACGGACTTGCATATAAGAAAAAATCTTATGTAAATTGGTGTCCGTCTTGCCAGACTGTTCTTGCTAACGAACAGGTTGTCAACGGCAAGTGTGAGCGTTGTAAATCAGAAGTCGGCAAAAAAGACCTTGAACAATGGTTCTTTAAAATCACAGATTATGCTCAAAGACTTTTGGATGATATAGATAAGCTTGATGGTTGGCCCGATAAGGTTAAATCTATGCAGACAAATTGGATAGGCAGATCAGAGGGTGCTGAACTTAATTTTAAGGTTGATGGCTCTGATTTAACATTGACAGTATTCACTACAAGACCTGATACAATTTATGGTACATCATATATGGTTATCGCACCTGAACACCCTGCTGTTGAGGAGCTTATTTCAGGCAAGCCGCAAGAGGCAGAATGCCGTAAGTTTATTGAAAAGGTACGTACAATGAGTGAAATCACCCGTTCTGCAACAGATACAGAAAAAGAGGGCGTATTCACAGGAACATATGTAATCAATCCGTTCAGCGGAGAAAAGATGCCGTTATATCTTGCAAATTATGTATTCTTAGATTACGGCACAGGTGTTGTAATGGGTGTGCCTGCACACGACCAAAGGGACTTTGATTTTGCCAGGAAGTATGACTTGCCTATCCGTATTGTTATACAGCCTAAAGATAAAGAGATAAATGCTGATGAAATGACAGAGTCTTTTGCTGCAGAGGGCATAATGGTAAATTCAGGGCCATTTGACGGTATGAATAACAAAGAGGCACTTGCTGCTGCAATCAATTATGCCGAAGAAAAGGGTATAGGTACAAGAAAGGTTAATTTCCGTTTAAGAGATTGGTTGATTTCGCGTCAGCGTTATTGGGGTGCTCCAATTCCTGTTGTATATTGTGAGAAGTGCGGCACTGTTGAAATACCCGAAAGCGAACTGCCTGTTATGCTTCCTGAGAACGTAAAGTTTACGGGTCAGGGCAAATCACCATTGAGTGAATGTCCCGAGTTCGTTAATACAACCTGTCCTAAGTGCGGCGGTCCTGCTAAGCGCGAAACGGACACAATGGATACATTTGTATGTTCGTCGTGGTATTATATGAGATATTGTGACCCACACAACACAGAAATGCCTTTCTCAAAGGAAAAAACAGATTATTGGATGAATGTCGACCAATACATCGGCGGAGTAGAGCACGCTATTCTGCACTTGCTGTATGCAAGATTTTTCACAAAGGCTTTACACGATTTTGGTTATATCAGTTGTGAAGAGCCTTTTGCTAACCTCTTAACTCAAGGTATGGTGCTAAAAGATGGCACAAAGATGAGCAAGTCATTGGGAAATGTAGTAAGCCCTGAGGAAATTATCTCAAAGTATGGTGCGGATACTGCCCGTCTGTTTATAATGTTTGCTGCACCGCCTGAACGTGATTTGGATTGGAACGACACGGCAGTAGAGGGTGCGTACAGATTTTTAAACCGTGTATGGCGTGCCGTTGACGATATGCACAAGTATGCGTGCGATTGTGAAATTGATGCAGGCACTCTCACAGAAGACGATAAAAAGCTGCGTTTTGCCGTAAACTCAAGCATCAAAAAGGTAACTGAGGATTGTAACAGGTTTAGCTTTAATACTGCAATAAGCTCTGTTATGGAGATGGTAAATGCAATATATGCATATAAAGAAAGCG
>CACYTW010000110.1 GCA_902777435.1 uncultured Ruminococcus sp.
ATACTGCGTTTTCAAGCATAATTATGGAATCGGCAACCGACAAAGCAAGCGCACCTCCGCTGCCGCCTTCACCTGTAACAACGGAGATTATCGGTGTTTTCAAGGTCATCATTTCCATCAGATTTTCTGCAATGGCAAGTCCCTGGCCTCTCTCCTCGGCACCCATTCCGCAATACGCACCCGAGCTGTTAATTATACAAATAACAGGTCTGTTGAACTTCTCCGCCTGCTTCATAAGTCTTAAGGCTTTTCTGTAACCCTCGGGACTTGGACAGCCGAAGTTCCTTTTTATCCTTTCGTTTACGTCGTTACCCCGTTCCATCGCAATAATGGTAACAGGCATATCGTTCAGAAAACCGATACCGCCGACAATCGCTCCGTCATCAGAAAATCTTCTGTCGCCGTGGAACTCAACAAATTTAGTTATCATTCTGTTTACAAAAAACGCTCCCGACGGACGATTGCTATTTCTGGCTTTTAAAACTTTTTCATATGCACCCATAATAATCCCTCCTCCATCAGCAACTGTGTAATTTGAGAATGTTGGAAATAGTATATTTTAACTTTTCCCTTTTCTCAATTACATCTACAAATCCGTGTTCCTGCAAAAACTCCGCTCTCTGAAAGCCCTCAGGAAGTTTTTGTCCGATTGTCTGCTCTATAACTCTTGCACCTGCAAATCCGATAAGAGCATTAGGCTCGGCAATAATTATATCGCCCTCCATTGCAAAGCTGGCTGTAACACCGCCTGTTGTGGGGTCTGTGAGAACAGTTATATATAACAATCCTGCATCGCTATGTCGTTTTACTGCTCCGCTTACCTTTGCCATCTGCATAAGAGAGTATATTCCCTCTTGCATTCTCGCACCGCCTGAGGTCGTAAAACCAACTACGGGCAGTTTCTTCTCCGTTGCCATCTCAAAGGCACGGGTAATCTTTTCACCAACGACTCTGCCCATACTTCCCATCATAAACTCAGAGTTCATAACAAAAATAACAAACTTTTCGCCTGCAATTTCTGCGACACCATATACAACCGCTTCTTTAGAATTGCTTGTCTTTGTGGCTGTCTTTAACTTTTCGTCATAGTTAGGGAAGTTCAAAATATTTTCACTTGTCAAATTTGCATCAATTTCCTCAAATTTGTCACATATCATCACCAAGCGCTCTCTCGGTGTCATTCTGAAATATTCGCCGCAGTTGGGACATATCATAGAATGTTTCGCAAGCTCCGAATATGTAAAACTTCTTCCGCATTTTTTGCAGACTTTATTTTCTTTTTCACCATACAGTGACTTAAAAAAATTTCCAATCATACCGATTTACTCCTTATCAACAATAGCAAATGAAAACTCAGCCGAGATTGCCAACTTGCCGTCAACGTATCCTTTTCCTGATGCAAAATAGAAAGGCTTATATTCCCTTGTAATCTTACATTCTGTTTCAAGCACATCGCCCGGCTTTACAGGATTTTTGAACTTTACCTTGTCAAGACCCGTAAAAAACGGCAGTGTGTCACCCTTTAGACCTTCTGAAAGGCATACACAAACTGATTGTGCAAGAATTTCGCACAAAATCACCCCTGGAACCACAGGTTCACCAGGAAAATGTCCGTTTAAGAAGAATTCATCTCCCACTATTTTTTTCTTGCCGTGAGCAACGCCGTCAAAAAGTTCAACCTCGTCAATCAAAAGCATATCATCACGATGCGGAAGAATTTTCATAATTTCTTCTTTGTTCATCAGCTCTATACCTCCTTAAAGGCAACACAAGCATTATGTCCGCCAAAGCCCAAGGAAATCGAAAGAGCCAAATCAACATCTGTTTGCTTAGCCTTATTGGGTGTATAGTCCAAATCACATTCCTCGTCAGGGACTTTATATCCGATTGTCGGCGGAATAATATTATTGTTCAAGGCAAGCACAGACGCTATTGCCTCAACAGCACCTGCGGCTCCCAACATATGTCCTGTCATAGACTTTGTTGAACTGATGTGCACCTTGTATGCATCCTCGCCAAACACTTTCTTTATTGCATTTGTTTCTGTCTTATCATTCAAAGGTGTACTTGTTCCGTGTGCATTGATGTAAACGCTTGACGGATTATATTCACCGCTACTGCTCAAAGCCTGCTGTATGGCGTTGGCACCGCCCACTCCATCAGGAGCAGGAGCAGTTACGTGATATGCGTCACAGGTACTGCCGTAACCTGTGATTTCTGCAAATATTTTTGCACCTCTGTTTACAGCGTGCTCATATTCCTCCAGGACAAGTGCGCCTGCACCTTCGCCCATAACAAAACCGCAACGCTCTTTATCAAACGGAATTGATGCTCTATCCTTATCGTCTGCCTCGCACAATGCCATACAGTTTATAAAGCCTGCAAAACCCAAAGGATTTATAGATGCCTCTGCACCACCTGCAATTACAGCGTCTGCATATCCATCTTTAATTGCACGATAGCCCTCGCCTATACAGTTTGAACCCGTAGCACAAGCAGTCACGATTGACAAACATGGACCCTTTGCACCATATTTAATTGCGATGTTACCTGCCGCAATGTTTGAAATCATCTTCGGTATCATCATAGGTGATACACGCTTTGGTCCGCGGTTTAATAAATTATTATACTCACTGATAATTGTATCAAAACCGCCTATACCTGAGCCGAAGTATACACCTAATCTCTCACTGTCAACAGCCTCTGTAATTCCGCTTTGTCTTACTGCCTGTTCTGCGGCGCTAACTGCAAACTGAGAGAATTTGTCAAGTTTACGTGCCTCGCCTTTTTCCATATACTCGCTTGGGTCAAAGTCTTTAACCTCACCTGCAAGTGTTGCCTTAAATTCAGAAGCATCAAACAAAGTAACCTTGTCAATTCCGTTCTTTCCTGAAACAAGTCCGTTCCAGAAGTCCTCAATATTGTTTCCGACGGGAGATATTACTCCCATTCCTGTAACTACAACTCTCTTGCCCATACTTCCTTATCCTCCATATATTTATATGGCAAGTCCGCCGTCAACTCTGATAACCTCACCTGTTATGTAATCCGATGAAGAATCAGCTAAGAACGCCGCTAAGTTTGCAACATCCTCGGGACTGCCCATTTTTTTCATAGGAATATTATTTATAACAGCCTCATTTTCCTTAAATGCCTCTGTCATATCTGTTTCAATAAACCCCGGTGCAATGGCATTACAGCATACATTTCTGCCTGCCAGCTCCTTGGCAACCGTCTTTGTCAAACCAATAACGCCTGCCTTAGACGACGAATAATTCCCCTGACCCGGGTTTCCGATAATACCTGAAACAGAACTCAAGTTAATTATCTTTCCGTATTTCTTCTTCATAAAGTTTCTGTAACAGTGCTTAATCATATTGAAAGCACCCTTCAGATTTACGTCGAGAACGGAGTCAAAATCCTCTTCTGTCATTTGAAGGACAAGCTTATCACGGGTAATTCCCGCATTATTCACCAGAATATCAATTCCGCCAAACTCATCTATAATCTGCTTAACGACAGTTTCGCTCTCGGCGTAATCCGAAACATCACATTTGTACGACTCACATCGTACACCAAGATCTGTTATATCTTGCTTTACAAGCTTAGCTTTTTCTTCGCTGCCGCAATAAATAATTGCAACATCTGCACCCTCACGGGCAAGCCTTAAAGCAATAGCTTTGCCTATTCCTCTTGAGGCGCCTGTCACAACTGCTGTTTTTCCATTAAGCATTTGCCTTCACCGCCTCTACTGTCTTTTGCAAGGTATCTGCATCTTCAACAGAATATATATTTACATCTGTTGAAATCTTCTTTATAAGGCCGCATAAGGTTTTACCCGCTCCTGCCTCTATAAAATCGGTATAACCATCAGCAATCATTTTTTCAATCGTGTCTTTCCATCTTACCGAATTGTTCATCTGCTTTGATAAAGTAGAATATACATCATCTCCGTAAGGTGACGCATCATAGTTGGAATACACAGGGATCTCAGGTGCCTTGATATCAATATCACTTATGTAATCGGCAAATTCAGCCGCCGCATCATTCATATACGGTGAGTGAAAAGCCGCGCTTACAGCCAAGTCAATCACTCTTGCAGAATATTCCTTTGCCTTTTCCTTAAATGCCGCTACCGCCTCTTTAGAGCCTGCGATTACTGTTTGAACAGGCGAGTTATAATTTACGGGATAGAGGTCATCTATCTGTTCGCAAATTTCCTCTATGGTCTTGCTGTCCAGCTTTAACACAGCCGCCATAGCTGTATCACACTTTTCGGCAGCCGCCTGCATAAACATACCTCTGTTTGTCACTATCTCAAAGCCCTTTTCAGGCGTGTATGCACCTGCATATGCAAGCGCCGCAATTTCTCCTAAAGAAAATCCCGCAACACCATCTGCCTCTATGCCTTGCTCACGCAATGCAAGAGCCGCACATAAGTCAACCAAGTATAAACAGGGCTGAGTATTCTTCGTTTTGTTAAGCTCCTCTGCCGCTCCGTTAAATGACAGCTCCAAAGTTCCCGGGCGGAACTTTTCAGCCTCATCATACAATTTCTTCGCAGCAGCACTGCTTTCATAAAGTGATTTACCCATTCCGGGATACTGTGCTCCCTGTCCCGAAAAAACAATAGCTAATTTACCCATTTGTATGCTCCTTTCAGAAGTTTCTCCGCTTCAACGCATACTTCCTCAATAATTTCTTTTGCAGGCTGTTCTTTTGTAACTAATCCGGCAACCTGGCCTGCAAGGAAGCACCCCTTTTCAGCGTCGCCTGATACAGCAGCAAGTCTTAATGTACCAACCGCCATCTGCTCTAAATCGTCATCAGAAATTGAACTGTACTCCGCCTTTGAATATGCTCTTGAAAACGGCGTCTTTATACTTCTGACAGGATGTCCCAATCTCTTACCGGTTACAATTGTTGAAATATCCGAAGCCTTAATAATCTTTTCCTTATAGGTTTTATGAACATTACATTCCTCAGCGACTAAAAACCTTGTGCCCATCTGAACACCGCAAGCACCAAGCATAAAAGCCGCCGCCATTCCCCTGCCGTCAGCAATACCGCCTGCCGCAATAACAGGGATACTTACCGCATCACAGACCTGAGGAACAAGGGCAATAGTAGTGGTATCGCCAACGTGACCGCCTGACTCTCCGCCCTCTGCGATTATCGCAAATGCACCTGCTCTCTCAACCATTTTGGCAAGAGCAACTGATGCAACAACAGGGATAACTTTTATTCCTGCCCCAACCCAATGTTTCATATACTTAGACGGATTGCCTGCACCTGTTGTTATAACCGCCACGTGTTCATCAGCCAAAAGCTGTGCAACTTCATCTGTATAAGGACTCATCAGCATAACATTTACACCAAAGGGTTTGTCTGTCAACTGACGTGCAATATTAATTTGTTCTTTCAGATATTCCGCATTCATATTCATTGCAGATATGATACCAAGTCCGCCTGCATTGGAAACAGCCGCCGCAAGTTCACCGTCTGCAATATGCGCCATACCACCTTGAAACACGGGATATTGTATCCCGAGTTCTTCACACAATTTAGAAGATAGCATATCCTACTCCTTATTACTCTCGATGTAAGCTACCAAAGAACCAACTGTGTTACCGATTTCAGCAACAGGAATTTCCATTCCGAATTCGTCCTCAAGTTCCATCATAACCTCAACAGTTTCCAATGAGTCAATGCCTAAATCTTCAAATGTTGTCTCCTCGTTGATAGAAGTTGTGTCCATATCCAAGTGTTCTCCAAGTACCTCTTTTACCTTTTCAATAATCATTTTAATTCCTCCAAAATTTAATAATATAATAATAAAATAATTTTTTACCACTTAATAATGCAGGTAGCACTTGAAAGTCCGCCGCCAAATGCTGTCATAGCGATTATGTCGCCTCTTTTCAAGTCACCCGTACGATTTAACTCATCAAGAGCCATCGGTATGCTTGCCGCAGATGTGTTACCGTACTTTTCAATGTTCACAAAGAACTTTTCCATAGGCAAGCCCAAACGCTTGCTTGCAAACTGAATAATTCTTATATTTGCCTGATGAGGAACAACATATTTGATATCCTCAAC
>CACYTW010000111.1 GCA_902777435.1 uncultured Ruminococcus sp.
TACTTTAAAATATTTATTCATTAGTAAATAAAGAATAAATTAACCGAACAAAATCAAGTGTTTTTATTATACACTATTTATTCGGGTTTTGCAAGCTTTTTTATTTGATTTGCAAAAACATTGCACATTTCTTCGGCGGCTTCCATATTTGTACCCTCTGTGATTATCTTTATGGAGTGTCTGTATTTTTCGGGAATGACAAGTACCCAGCCGTTGCTTTTATAGATTTTGATGCCGTCTGTTGTATCTATTTTGTTCTTTTGGTATTTGTCGTGTAGCTGTTTAATTATATCGGCTTTTCGGGTGTTGGAACACTCTATCTCAAGCTCTGCGTGGGAGGCTTCGGGCAGAGAGGCGAGAAGTTCATCAAAGGATATACCCGTTTCGTTTAAATAGTCAAGGAGGGTTATTGCCAAATATACACCGTCAAAGCACAGCATTGATTGTTCTTTTAAATTATGACGGATTATCTTCTTCATAAACGCGTGTTCCGATACACCGCTGTAAATGATGTTTGCACCTAAATCGGAGATATATTCTTCCAGTCTTTCGGATACTGATATTGGCATTACAACATAATCATAGTCAAATCTCTTTATAAGTATAACGGCAATTATACCTAACAGCTTGTTTGTGTCTACCAATTGACCTGATGTGGTGTATAGAATAATATCCTGACCATTGTCGGCAATATCTGCGGAAAATTGTTTTATCGCATTTGCGATTGCCCTCTTTTCGATTGTGCCAAGCAGAACTTCAAGTATTTCAGAAACGCTTTCCGACCTTGTTCTGATTTCCATATTAATTGAATAATACTTACTTTTCAGACTGTTTAATATATCCTGAGTGTAGTGCAGCTTGCTGTCGGATAAAATAATAGGCTCTTTTAAATTTTTGACATCTGCCCTGAAAAACACATTGTTGAAAAAGATGTTTTCAATGATACTCTCGTTTTCAGAATTAAAACTTGAACCATCAGCTTCGATAAATTCTATTTCGGGATAGAAAAACCCTTTGCCGCCTGCAATGTTTATGTGAAGTGCGGAGTCTAAGTTATAGTATCTGACACATCTGCGTGTTATGGGCAGAGTCTGCTCCTTGAAGTTGTAAAGCAATGCACCTGAGGAGGTTATTCCTGCAGAGAGTGCACTTGCCAAAACAGAGCATACAGGTGAGGAGTCAAAGCTGAGTCCAACCGATTTATTGTTAAACATTGTGCCGTATGCGGCACCTAATTTAGTCATAAATTCAGGTGTTACCTCTATGTTAATCTCACCGCAGATTTTGCCGTTCCTGAAAAGATGCTCTGTGCCTACGCTTCCCCACACAAGATTGTCGGACAGACGTGTGCCTTGCATAATCCTTTTGTTGGGCCAAATTTTAACACCTGTACTTATGGTACAATCCGACTCTATTCTGCAACCACCTCCGATAACTGCGTTCTCCAATATTTTTGAGTTCGCTCCAAGGCTTACGTTGTCAGCAAGAATACCGCCCTGAACTGTGGCGTTCACAGAGATATTACAGCCGTTGCCAATAATGCAATGGGATAAACTCGCATTTGATTTTATTGTTGTGCCTGAACCTACATAGGTGTTGCCTTCTATTTTGGAGCCACGTTCAATACAGCAATCTGCTGATATATATACGGGTGTTTCTATGCTGACATCATTTTCAATTTTTACGTCACTTTCAAGCCAAAAGCCATCCTTTACTTCCTTGGCGTTTAGCTTTACCTTCAGCTTTTTGTTTAAAATATCAGAGTGGCATTGCTTGTAATCCTCTATATTTGTTATGGATATTGAGTGTGCGTCTGAAATATAACCTAAGATATTCATATTACTTTTAAGAGCAGCTCTTAAAAGCTCCGTTCCGTTTATATTGATGCTGTTATCCTTTAATAGATTATATGCGTTGGGGGATAAAATATATATTCCCTCTGTTTCGTGAAAGGAGGGGTCAAAGCGATATCCCGTATCAGATATTTCGGTTATATATCCCATTGGATTGGAGATTACAATGTTTCCCATTGATTTTTCGGTTATTGGTCTTAAAACCGCCGTTATGTCAGGGTGGTTGAGGGCGTGCGCCTGGATAACGGCACTTAAATCTGTGTTGGTAATAAGGTTGCTTTCAACCAAAACACAGCCGTCTGAATTGGAGAGGGAGGAACTGCAGGATATTCCGTATTCGGACAGATATGATTTTATGTGCGAAGAAATGGGAGTGCCCATTACAGGGGTATTGCCTGTTTCGTTTCCTGAAAGGAGCGGATTTAAGGTCGTGAGTGAAGAGGGGAGTATAAGCCTTGAGTTCATATAAGTTTACCTCGTTTCCTATATAATAATTTATGTATATCAAACACCCCTTTTATTATGTGACAGACGTAAAAAAATATGCATAAATATAAATTGTACTTTATTTTTTTAAGCAGTTGTGATATTATTAAAATATATAGAATTTTGTTTATGTGATAGGGGTTGTGATTATGGTTAATATTGGTAATGAATGGGATAGCGTGTTGTGTGATGAGTTTGAAAAAGAGTATTACAAAAAATTGAGAGCATTTTTGGCTGTAGAATACAAAACAAGAACAATTTATCCTGATATGTATGATATATTCAACGCGCTTAAATATACGTCATACTCTGATGTAAAGGCGGTAATAATAGGACAAGACCCATATCACGGGGAGGGACAGGCACACGGCTTGTGCTTTTCGGTGAAAAAGGGTATTGCACCGCCGCCGTCACTTAAAAATATTTTTAAAGAGATTAATAGCGAGCTTGGAATAGAGCCGCCGAGCCATGGTGAGCTTACCTCCTGGGCAAAGCAGGGTGTGTTGCTGTTAAACACAGTTTTGACGGTCAGGGCAGGTCAGGCAAACAGCCACAAGAATATGGGATGGGAGATTTTCACCGATAAGGTCATAGAAATTTTAAATCAAAGGGAGGAGCCGATTGTGTTTTTGCTGTGGGGTGCCAACGCAGGCAGAAAGACGGAATTGATAACCAATCCAAAGCACAGGATTTTAAGATGTGCACACCCAAGTCCCCTTTCTGCATATAATGGTTTCTTTGGCTGCGGTCATTTTAAAGCCGCAAATGAGTTTCTGATTGAAAACAATAAAACTCCAATTGATTGGAGCCTTAAATAAAAAATAAAAGCATAGCGTCTGCTATGCCTTTGTGTGTAGAATTTTTTTCAATTTATCTTAGTTAAAAAGTTATAATGTTACGCAATTTTGTTCATTTTTGCAGCGTATTGGCTCTTTCTTCTTGCAGCAGTATTCTTATGAAGAATACCCTTGGCAACAGCCTGATCAGTCTTTTTAACAACTAAACCATAAGCCTCGGAGGCAGCTGCCTTACCATCTTTCAAAGAAGCCTCAAACTTTTTGATAGCTGTCTTAAGCTGAGATTTAAGCATCTGATTTCTGAGAGTTTTCGTCTTGATAACCTTAACTCTTTTCTTAGCTGATTTGATATTAGGCATAATTTCACCTCCAAACAATAAATCTTGATTTCACATCAGTATTTAACATTGTAACACTTTTTTATATAAAAAGCAAGCATTTTTTTAAAAATTTTTTATATTTTTTTATATTACATATTTTTTTCGTATTTTTAAATAATATTAATAAAAATAATGCTTGAAAGGACGTATTTTATGGGTGCAAATAATAATACTTCAAGATGTGATTTGGCAATAGAGGCACACGAAATGCTTGCGGCAGGCAGTTCGGGCGATTTCTCCATAGATGGAGTTTCGGTAGTGCAGGAGGAAGTCAGTCAATTTATCAAGGTGACGAGAGTAGCTGTTGACAATGATAACGGAGCAAGACAGTTGGGCAAGCCTATCGGAAGTTATATTACAATCGAAATGCCCAATAGGTTTTACGGCAGGCAGGGGATATATGAAGATGTTTGTAAAAGATGCGCGGAGGAACTAAAGGCGTTAACAGAGAATAAACTGTCTGATGGGGACGACACAGTTCTTGTTGCAGGCTTGGGTAACAGAAGAATTACTGCGGACGCTCTTGGACCTAAGGTAGTCGGCTCTCTTATGATTACACGTCATTTAAAAAGGTATATTCCTGACGAAATCGACGAGGGAGTAAGACCTGTATGTGCAATAGCCCCCGGTGTTTTGGGGACAACGGGTATGGAAACCGAAGAAATCATAAGGAGTCTTACAGAGGAGGTTAAGCCTAAGCTTGTAATTGTGATAGATGCACTATGCTCCGGAAATATGGACAGAATTAATACTACAATTCAAATAACCGATACAGGCATAACACCCGGCGGAGGAGTGGGCAATAAAAGAAAGACCATAAACAGCGATACCTTAGGTGTGCCTGTGATTGCAATTGGTGTGCCGACAGTCGTTGATGCCGCTACAATTGCCGTTGCAGGACTTGATGCAGTATCGGGTAATGAGGCGAATGACTCCGCCTATGAGGAAGGGTATGTCAGGTCGGTCTTTGAAGAAAGGTTTGGCAATATGATAGTTGCCCCCAAAGATGTGGATAGTGTTATAACCGATATTGCTTCGGTAATTGCCAACGGAATAAATATATCTCTTCACGAGGGAATAACATTGAGCGATATAGACAGATATGTGTAAAGATATACGCATATTGCCGAGTTTGACATTGGCAATATGCGTATATTTATATTTCTTTTTTAATGGAAACTCCTATGCTCGTGAGCTTTTTTTCAAAGTCCTCATAGCCACGCTCAATGTGTTCAATTTCGTCAATTTCGGTTTCACCCTGAGCCCCAAGAGCGGCGATTACCAAGGCAGCCCCTGCACGCAGGTCGGTGGCACGAACCTTTGCACCGCTCAATTTTTTAATTCCGTCAATTACGGCTGTTCTTCCGTCGATTTTTATTTTCGCACCCATTCTCAATAGCTCGGGAACGTGCATAAATCTGTTTTCAAAAACAGTTTCGACAACAACGCCTGTGCCGTCAGCTACACTCATAAGTGACATAAACTGTGATTGCATATCGGTGGGAAACCCGGGATATGGCAAGGTCTTGATATCAACTGTTTTAAATTTTTCGCAGGATACTATTTCTATACTGTTGGCTTTTTCGTTAATAGTAAAGCCCATTTCGTTGAGTTTTGCTGTTACGGGCTTTAAGTGGTCGGGAATAACATTGTTGATTGTGAGATTGCTTTTTGTGATTGCCGATATAGCCATAAAGGTACCTGCCTCTATGCGGTCGGGAATTACAGTATGCTGTGTCGGTTTTAGATTTTTGTTTCCTATTATTTTTATGGTGTCAGTACCTGCGCCGAGGATTTCTGCACCCATCTCACATAAGAATGATGATAAATCAACGATTTCAGGCTCGCCTGCGGCGTTTTCGATTATTGTTTCACCCTCTGTCATAGATGCGGCTGTCATTATATTTTCTGTTGCACCTACGCTGGGAAAGTCCAAATATATCTTTGCGGGTTGAAGTTTATTGCATTTCAGTTCAACATAGCCGTGCCCCTGTTTGATTTTGGCTCCCATAGCCGAAAACCCTTTAAGATGTAAATCAATGGGTCTTGCACCTATCTGACAGCCGCCCGGCAGCGGAATACGAACCTTGCCGCACTTTGCAAGCAGCGGTGCGATTATCAAAAAAGATGCCCTTAATTTGTTCACCAATTCCAATGGTAATTTTTTATCCGTCAGGTTTTCACTGTTTATATGAAGTGTGCCGTTAACGTTGACTATCTTTGCACCTGCAAGACTCAACAATTCACACATATTTCTTGTGTCCGAAAGATTTGGTATATTAGATAGTATATTGTCGCCATCTGCAAGCAATGCCGCCGCCAAAATAGGAAGTGACGCGTTTTTTGAACCGCTGATGTTTACAGTTCCGCCAATATTTGTGCCGGGTTGTATTGTGTAATGTGACATTGGACTTCCTCCCGAGTATTCTTTTATGTAAATTTAACTCGGCACAAAAATCTTATCATTATTAATATATTTTTTATAATTTATAAAAATATATACGTTGTTTTGATTGCTATTGTAAATTATATTATTTTTAAATTAGGGTATTCGCGTTG
>CACYTW010000112.1 GCA_902777435.1 uncultured Ruminococcus sp.
AAGGTATTGGCAGACCGAGTAAACCGAATATGGACAAGCCGTACAGTTGGAACAGTACGTCGGTTCTTAAAATTCTAACAACACAAGAGTATTGTGGTGATGTTATCAATTTCAAGACTTATTCCAAATCATACAAGAATAAGAAAAGAATAAAAAATGATCCTGAAAATATCCTTGTATTTAAGGATGTGCATACTCCGATAATAGAGCGAGCTGTATGGGAAAAAATACAGAAAAAGCGTGGAACTACACGAAAACGCACCAAATCTAATGGTGAAAAAAATATGTTTTCAGGTTTGTTGGTTTGTGCTGATTACGGTAGCAATCTGTTCTATCATTTTAATCAAGGAAATCCCGATATAACATATTTTAATTGTTCGGGATATAACAGAGGTAGCAGAAAAATTTGTTCATCAACACATTATATCCGTACAGATTTCTTGGAACAAGTGGTACTTGGTGAGATAAAGCGACTTACAAAGTTTGCAATGCAATATGAAAATGAGTTTGCAAATATAGTTATGGGTAATTCTATAAAAGCATCCGAACGGGAGCAACAAGCAAGGCAAAAGGAGCTTTCATCACTAAAAACACGAGATAAGGAATTGGATGTTTTATTCGAGCAAATTTACGAAGATAATGTATGCGGGAAAATATCTGATGATAGATTTGCAAAAATGTCTGTCAAATATGAAACAGAACAAAAAGAAATACAATTAAAAATAAAAGAGCTTGAAACTGAAATTAACGCCACAAATAATAAATCAGTCACAAGTGATATGTTTTTAGGAACAGTTCGCAAATACACAAGGGCAAAAAAGCTAACATCGAGAATGTTAAATGAATTGATTGAAAAAATAGAAGTCCACCAATCTGAAAAGATTGATGGAAAAACAGTTCAACGATTAACCATACACTATACTTGTGTTGGTGTTATAGACATACCGGATTTAGATAAGATACCTGAAAACAATGTGTCAGTACACACAAGACAAGGCGTAGATGTGCATTATGCACCTTGTGCTGGATAAAATAGGCATAAAAAAACCGAGTGCTTACATAACCTTTTCAGATCCTGTAAGAACACTCGGTATGGTCGAGGTGACAGGATTTGAACCTGCGGCCCCTACGTCCCGAACGTAGTGCTCTACCAAACTGAGCCACACCTCGACAACGAAAAATATTATATCATATCCGATATCATATGTCAAGTTTTTTCTGCGGAAACCATACGAAATCAACTCTTGATGCGGGAATATTTTATTTTACTATTATTTATTAAATTATTAAATTTAATATTTTTCGAAATTTTTAAAAAATTTTCGAAAAAACTGTTGACAAACCTAAATAAATATGTTATTATATCAGAGTTGCAATACGGAGGGGTTCCCGAGTGGCCAAAGGGGGCAGACTGTAAATCTGTTGCTTCTTGCTTCGATGGTTCGAATCCATCTCCCTCCACCAAAAAGCCTCACAGGATTCGCTGTGAGGCTTTTTACTTATTACTTGTTTCTTCTTCACTAATTCTTCAATCTAAATCAGGGTGATATTACATCGTTGATTACAGACTTATGTTCAAAAATACATATAATTGATTTACTCTGAAAGCAAAATATACTAATGGCGTGATGCACAATTGCATCACGCCATCTTTAAAATTCGTTCTTTTTTTAATTCAACTAAATTATGAAAGCAATATACGGTCGTTGGCAAATTCTCCGCCGTGTGCCGCCGAAAACAGCTCCACAAGCTGTTCCTTTGTCAAATTCTGCTTTTCCTCTCCCGATACATCAAATACGATTTTACCACTATTCATCATAATAAGTCTGTTACCATATTTAATAGCATCATTCATATTATGAGTAATCATAAGTGCTGTCAGATTGTTGCTTCTTATAATCTTATCGGATAGTTCCAACACCTTTGCGGCAGTTTTAGGGTCTAATGCCGCTGTGTGTTCATCAAGCAACAGAAGTTTCGGCTTTTGAAGGGTTGCCATCAAGAGCGTAAGAGCCTGTCTTTGACCGCCTGACAATAAACCTACCTTGTCATTTAATCTCGTTTCCAGACCTAATTCAAGAATTTCAAGTTCTTTTTTGAACATCTCTCTTTCGGCCTTTGTTATTCCCCACTTAAGAGTACGTCTTTTTCCTCTGCGGAGAGCCAAGGACATATTTTCCTCAATCTCCATATCAGCCGCAGTACCCATCATTGGGTCCTGAAATACCCTGCCTAAGAATTTTGCCCTTTTGTATTCAGGCATATTGGTGACATCACAGTCATCAATATATATGGAGCCCGAATCTAAGCCCCACACGCCTGAAATAGCGTTCAGCATTGTGCTTTTACCTGCGCCGTTACCACCGATAACAGTAACAAAATCACCGTCGTTCAGCACAAGACTCAAATTGTCAAGTGCCAACTTTTCGTTTATGGTTCCCGTATTAAATGTTTTGGAAATATTACTCAGCTTTAGCATTACTATTCACCCCTTTTGTCGGCTTTGAAAAATACTTTTTCTTCCAGAAAGGTATTGCAAGGAATATTGCAACAATCAATGATGAAAGAAGTTTTAATAAGTCAGGATCCAAGCCAAGACAGATTACTATTTGATAAACGATGTAGTAAATAACACCGCCGAGAGAAACCCCCAATAACCGCAAAGCGAAATTTCTGAAAATCTTTCCGAACAAAGCGTTGCCTATAATAACAGCCGCCAATCCGATAACGATTGCACCGCGTCCCATCTGAACATCAGCAAAGCCTTGATACTGTGCCAAAAGTGCACCGGAAAGTGCAACAAGTCCGTTTGAAATCATAAGGCCTAATACTATGTTGAAATTAGTATTAATTCCTTGTGCACGGCTCATATTAGGATTTGCACCGGTAGAACGCAACGATGCACCGCTTTCAGTTCCGAAGAACCAATACAGCACAGCTATAATCACAATCGTAAATATCGCTATTACAAATATGGTATTTTGATATATGGGGAACTTTCTGATATATTGCAGCGAAATTGCTAAATCATAATTTCTGAAATTCAACGCCTGATTTGCCTTGCCCATAATTTTAAGATTCAGGGAATACAAGGCAAGCTGAGTTAAAATTCCGGCGAGGATAGCAGGTATACCCATAAAGGTATGAAGAATACCTGTGATAAGACCCGTCAGCATACCTGCAATAACAGCCGCCATCATAGCAACAGGAACGCTGTAACCTGCCAAAATCATCATAACACATACAGCGCCGCCTGTACACATTGAGCCGTCTACCGTAAGGTCGGCGAAATCAAGTATGCGGTATGTAATATATACGCCGATTGCCATTATGCCCCATATCAATCCCTGTGCCACGGCACCCGGCATACTGTTAATTATATTAAATATCATATTCATACAAATCACCCTATAAAATTATAAAACATTGGGATGACAAACTTGCCATCCCAATGTACTAAAATCATCAATCAAGCAACTAATGTTTATTAATCAATAGCCTCATAACCATCAGGAATCTGAATGCCTAAAGCATCACAAATTTCTTTGTTATACTTCTTCTGGTAGTTTTCGTCATATTCTACTTCCATAGTTGAAATATCTTCGCCGTCCTTCAAAATTCTTGCAGCCATCATACCGGTTTTACGTCCGAGTTCGTAGTAGCTGATTGAAAGAGTAGCAATACCGCAACCGCTGCATATACCTTCCTCCCCTGCAATAACAGGAACCTTAGCAGGTCTGCAGATACCGTCTATAATACCGGTAGAAGAGGCAACTGTGTTATCTGTCGGAACATAGATTGCATCACTGTAATCACAAGCTGATGTTGTTACAGCCGCAATATCGTTTGAGTCAGAGAAAGAAAATTCTTTGCACTCAATACCCTTTGCTTCGAGATACTCTTTTACAACCTTTACCTGATATAATGAGTTTGCCTCTGACGAACAGTATAACAAACCAACCTTCTTTGCATCAGGTAATAATTCAATAAGCATTTCTGCCTGTTTGTCAAGCGGAGCAAGGTCAGAAGTACCTGAGATATTACCGCCTACAACGCCGTTGAAGTCTTTAATTTCAAGAGCAACGCCGTATTCTGTAACAGATGTTCCCAAAATCGGAATTTCAGTTGTTGCAGCAGCCGCAGCCTGAAGTGCAGGTGTAGCGTTTGCCAACATCAAGTCAACCTTCTTTGAAACAAAACCATTTACTATTGTCGCACAAGCATTTGAGTCGTTTGAAGCGTTCTGCTCGTCAAACTTAACGCTGTCGCCGAGTTCCTCTGTAAGAGCATCTTTAAAGCCCTTTGTTGCAGCATCCAACGCCTCGTGCTGAACCAACTGACAGATACCAACTGTGTATTCCTTCTTGTCAGCTGAGCCTGTTGTGCTTGAACCGCACGCAGCCAATGATACAGCCATTACGCATACCAATAAAATTGATACTAATCTTTTCATATGATTTCTCCCCCATATAAATTTTAAAATAACACCTTTATAATACAATATTTATAGATAAAAGTCAACAAAATTTACTATGTTTTTCTAACCAATCGGTTCAAAGTCAGCCGCTCCGTGCTTACACAACGGACACACAAAATCGTCGGGAAGTGTATCACCCTCATAGACATATCCGCAAATCTTGCATACGTAGCCCTTCTTATCGGTTTTAGGCTTCGGCTTAACATTTTCGTGATAATAATTGTACGTCATTGTGGGAACATTAGAAATAACACGTGACTCTGTCACACTGCATATGAACATTCCGTGAGTGTCAAGGTCAATGTACTGTTCAACCTTTAATGACATAAATGAATTGATGTATCTCGGCAGGAATGCCAAACCATTATCCGAACGCAAAGGCTCAGAATTTGCAAACTTGTCTGTATTTCTTCCGCTCTGAAAACCGAATGTTTCAAATACGCTGAACGGTGCCTCTGTGGACAGGCAATTTATATTCATCACACCTGTCTGCTTGATAACGTGGTGAGAATAGTTTTCCTTATTGATTGTAACTGCTATACGATTTGGTGTATTTGTAACCTGAGTAACCGTATTTACTATAAGTCCGTTGTCCTTCTTGCCGTCGTTCGAGGTTACAACATAAAGTCCGTATCCAATATTAAACAGTGCTGTCAAATCGTTCTTGTTGGCAGTTTCGTCACTCTGTGCAAGATAGTTTTGACATAGCTCGTCAGCAAGAGCCTCAATCTCGTTTTTATTTTCAAACTTTATTGCATCAATTGTATTAGGACCAATAATTATTTTGGGATATTTGTCAACTATTTTTAGATTTAAAATAATATTCGTATTAATAAATATTCTTATTTCAATTTTATTAAAATCAACGAAATTTTTTGCAGACCTTACATTTTTGAGAGCCAATATAATAACTCCATCAATAATTTCAATAGCTATTTACTATTATATTTTGTACCTAATCTTAAAATTTGAGAAACACCAATCAAATGATGATGAAATAGAAAATAAGAATAAGTTCAAATTTAAAAATATATTTGAAAATACTAAATACATGAATTATTTAATAAAAGCTAAGAGAGAACCTAAAATAAAAAACAAGATGAATAAACTGGAAGTGAAAGCAAATCAGAAACGATTTAGACATAATAAAAAGGCAAGAATTTTAATCATAATTTTAATAATAGTCCAAATAATTTCAAATATAAATTTTACTATATTTGACAAGAATAATTTATATATTAATTTCATTGATGTCGGACAAGGAGACTGCACTTTAATAAGATACAAAAATACAAATATAATGATTGATAGTGGAGGAAGTGATGATAACAATGATTATGATGTGGGACAAAATGTTTTAATGAGAAATTTACTAAGTAAAAAAATAAG
>CACYTW010000113.1 GCA_902777435.1 uncultured Ruminococcus sp.
AACTTTTTTTCATACCACCAATCATACAGCTCGTATTTTTCGGCTTGCCTTATATTCTCACCCTTGAATATATCCTCGGGCAACATTTCGGCGGAAATCAAATCAAGCTCCACATTGCCCGGGACCTTAGCTATTATTGCTTTTTTTTGTTCTAATCCCCTCGGCTCGGTTATGTTTCCGCTTTTTTCTATGGGGTATAGCTTCCAATCTCCGTTCAAATTTACCATTATATATCTACCTCTTTCCGCCGCAACGTTTGGATTAAATGTTCTTATAAAATTTTAAATTCTTTCAAACATACATTGTACACTTTTACCGATATTTTGTAAATATATTTTTATAGATTGTATAACATTACCAAACATTACTTTTTTTACCGCCAACAAAAGCCTATTTTCTAATAATTTCTTTACAAAATATTTTTTGATTCAGTTTTCAAGCGTCTTTACTCTATTGTTGTTATTCAACAAAGTATTCAAGTCAGACACTTTTCAATTTTATCAAATATTACTCTATATCATAAATATACTATATTTTTTGTTACCTGTCTTTGCTTTTTTGTGGTTGTATATGTCATTTTTTGCTTTTTTTATAAAATCAATTGACTTTTTTTTAAATTTTATATATACTTTACAGTAAGCAGGCTATGAAATATCAGGATTAAAGTATTCTTTTTGTCAAAGATTTGCGGATTTGAATTTTAAAATTCGCAGATTACAGACAGTTCACAAAAGGAGATTATAGTATGATTAAGCTCATTTCCAAAGATCTTGAAATTACCAACGGTTATGTCGAAGCCAGAAGAAAAACCTTTGATTACGACTATCCGATGCATTGGCATGACTTTTTTGAGATAGAATTTTTTATATCCGGCGGCGGTAATTATATCATTAACAACTCATCTTATCCAATTAAGCCGGGTATGGTGTTTTTTACCAATCCCTCAAGCTTTCACGAAATAACAGACGTTAAAAACGTTACATTATACACGATTAACTTTACATTGGACGCATGCAACACCTCGATACTGTCGGATTTTTGTCTTAATAAACCATATTGTGCATTTCAAGCCGACACAAAAAGCATTGTTTTTTTTGAATCTGTAATGAATGAGCTTATCAAAAACCTAAAAAACAAGGACATTACCTCGACGATGCTTGACTGTATTTTAGCAAAAATTTCTTTAGATAACGGTGACGACTTTAATCAAAACGGAACCTCCTCGGCAGTAAAGGAGGTTCAGCTGTACATACTTAACAACTTCCGCGGGGATATAAGCCTTGAAAGTGCGGCAAAAAGTGTAGGTCTTACCTCCTCATATCTGTCACACCTTTTTACCAAAGAGCTTAATATGAATTTCAAGGAATATGTAAGCAATGTCAGATTTGAATACGTCGAAAAGCTTTTAAAATACACGAATATGACTATCGTGCAGATAAGTGCGGACAGCGGCTTTAACGATTATCCCAACTTCTCCCGCAGCTTCAAAAAACGCTTTGGAACCTCACCGCAAAAGTACCGCCAGAATTTTATTAACGAAAAAGCATTTAGTAAAAATAAATAAAGCAGAAAAACCATAATAGTGTGCACTTTAAGATTCAAAAAATAACCTCATAGACCAATGTCATTAAGATAAGATTATATCATATCTGTATAGTAAATAGTCGTGGGTTTATTGACCGTTTACAAACGCAAAAAAGCCCAGACTTTTCTGGACTTCTTCGACAATCTGAAACAGAAATAAATTGTTGACCTTTAAATTATTTATAATATTCCTTCATCTGTGCATTGCAAGGCAGATTAAATATATCGCTGATAAGCTTCTCCGCCTGTGCTCTCGACCTTGTCCACGGATCCATCATAACAAGATCCGTCAGAAGTTCAAGACTGTGATTTTCGAAGGCTGCAAGTTCGACCTCAACAGGTGCTATGCGATCTCTCATCAGGTGCGCCATAATTGGCTTAGGCAAGCCGTCGTTATGTATTGGATGAACGCCGTTTTTGTCAACTCTCGCTGCGATTTCAACCTCATAATCTTCAGGCAGACCCTTCATATATCCTCCGCTGTTTAGGATATTTACATATACCTTGTTATCTGTGTCAAAGGCAAGCCCCTCAATCAGCGGTATCATAGGCTCATCTGACTGAACAGTTGAAAAGACATCGCTCACTCTTATAGACGTATCTTCAACAACTCTTTTTATCTCAGCAACATTATCGGCACACTCCTTAAAGTACTCGCCATACCACGCATACGGATCGCTCCCGAATTTTTTCTGTGTTTCACTATCGGTATGATATTCCCAGCCCCAGGCGCCACCGCCGGCGCTTGCTGTATCTCCTATAGGGAATATGCCGTATCTCCTGTATAAATCTATTGCCTTTTTGGAAACCTCATCACCCTTGAGTCCTATCGACCCTCTCACATCGTCATTCGGAATTATCTCTCCGTTATGTTCCTCTATCCACTTATCCAGAAGCTCATAGCCGTCAAGCCCCTTATATCTGAAACTCGTAAGCCAAATGAAGTGATTGACTCCGCACACCTCAAAGTTCACATTCTTCCTGTCAAGACCCATAGTGTCGGTTATGGAGTAAACACCCGTATATCCGTGGCACATACCGATAATTTTTGCATTTTTGTATTTGCGCTGAAGGTATGTAACACCGCCCTGTACCGGGTTGGCAACCATTATATAATACGCCTTGGGGCAAACATCAAGGACGTCGAGCAATATACTCTCCATAAGCCGCAGCTGGTGAAAGTTTATAAAAAATGCCTCGTCGTGAACAATATGCAGGCTTCCGCCAAAGCGGTAACCGTTGTCATATGCGACCTTTATACCCTGCTTAAATCTGTCGTGGCCATAGTCCAACGCAACATTCAACACGAAATCCGCACCCTGCATTGCCTCCCGTCGGTCAGCGGTTTTTATTACGTTTATATCCGCACCCATTTCATCGGCATATCTTGTACAAAGTCCGTAAATTGCGTCCAGCCGCGCCTTGTCCGTATCCATAAGCGATACGGTACAGCCGTTAAAGTTTTCATTTACGCATATATCCTTTATAAGATTGAGCGAGAAGATTGCGCTCCCCGCACCAATAATACAAATCTTACAAGACATAATACTCGCCTCCTTTTACTCTCCAATAATCATAATATCAACTGTGCGCTGTCTGGCCCTGGTCTTATCAAAGTCAATAAAATAGACAAATCCGAAATCGCCCAGATCAGCCTCGCCGTCATCGATGACTATTGTTTCGCTTCTGCCTATTATTGAAGAAATAAGATGTGCATCCGTATTATGACAGCCACGCGCGTCCTCTCCGTGCTCCTCGGCAAACTTCAGCGCCTTGGGACCCGGATGGAGGTACATTCCCTCTCTCGCACAAGTTGGAACAATTTTTTCGCAGATGTCAACTAAGTCCTGCTGCAGGGTTTCAAGCCCTGTCATAGACATATCGAAGGCACATTCCTGGGTTATCACACTACAAGTCGTGTGGTGGGAATAAACCACCGCTACGCCGTTTTGTATTCCCGACTTTTTCACAGCAGCCTTCACCTGCTCTGTCACGTTATGAAACGTGGAAATCTTATCGTTTGACTGTAAAGTAACTTTTTCTTTGTAAACCATTCTTAATTCTCCTTATTGCTGCATCTTGTTTAAATCATCCGCAGCCCGTCTTACCGCGGCTATCATTTCATCTATCATAGCAATAGGATCCTCTGCGTTCATTATGCCTGAGGCAGCGCCTGCCGCCTCGGAGCCTGCCATTATGAAATCATAGACCTGCTGCCCGTTTGTAATTCCTGCCGCCTGCTCGATTAGAATATTCGGGTCAATTTTTCTTATTTCCCTTATTACCTCGGCCACATACCCCATATCACTCACACCGCCACTGCTGCCGCCGATCAGCTCTGACGGCTCGGGGTTTATGATATCAGGATGCAGTTCCGCAATTGCTTTTGTTTCCGCAACGGAGTCGGCGCAAGCAAACACAAGCATATCAAGCTCATTCGCCCTGTCGATGGTGGCCTTTATCTGTGGAAGAGACATAGGCTTTTCACAGTGATTTACCACAACGCCCTCCGCCCCTGCGGCCTTGAGCGCCTCAGGCAGAATATCCGCCATTCCCCGACCCGGGCGCAACGTGTCCATATAAGGTGCCAGAACTATCAGGTTTTTTGTGTTCTCGACAACTCTGCGGATTTCGACCGCCGGAGTAATAAAGAGAACATCAATATCATACTTTTCTGCCGCCGCGTCCGCCGCCAGCGCATATTCAAGCACCTTATCGCCGTATATGTAGTTTTTTGTCCCTATCTCAAAATAAGGAGTTCTGATTTTTCTTTTCATCTTCCGGCTCCTTATCTTTGCTGCTGCAAAGTGTAGTGAACGTCATACGCCTTTTCTTCGTCGGTGTATTTACGGAGAGTGTCTATCGTTTCGCCGTTGTTCCACTTTCTGTCTTCCACATCCTCCGTTGTACCCATAACAGTAACGTTAAGCTGTCTGTGACGTGCGCGAACGTGATCCCAGTCCACAAAATAAATGTGAGCAAATTCTCCGCCGTCAAGCTCTCCGTCCTTTATCGTCATTGCCTCGCTTCTGCCGAAGAAAACGCTTCTTAAATGTCCGTCGGTGTTCATACTTGTATAATCCCCCGGCTCGTTTACATAGCGCCCGAACTGCGCGTGTATTGGACCCGGGTGACGGTATTGATGCTCCTCTGCGAAATCGGGAATCATATTTCTCATAATATCCAAAAGATCATGCTGTAAGTATTCCAGGTCAAACGAGTCAATATCGTGTGAGCACTCCTGAATCATAACCGAACAGGTTGTGTGATGTGACGCAATGGTAACGGTTCCGTTTTTAACGCCCGAAGCCTTTACAATCTCCAGAACCTCCTTTGATACATCGTGAAATGTGGGAATCCAGCCTCTTGACTGAAGCTCCAGCTCTTTTTGATAAACCTTAAATTCCATTTTTATTACTTCCCTTCTTTTTTATTTAAGCGTTCGCCGACCGCACCGCCCGGGTGAATCAAGGCGAACTGTTCGCTTGTATAGTCTGTTTCTTCGATAAGTGCTGTCTGAAGCGCGTGGAAAATCACACACAGTGCGGTGGACGAGGTCGTCCCTTGGGCGTTATACTTATCCGTTTCCCGATTTACATATTGCTTCAGTACAACATCCGCCGCTTTGGATAGGGGTGACGAAAGATTTTCCGTTATCAAGATAACGGAAACGCCCTTTTTTCGGCAAATTTCAGCAATGGGGAAAAGCTCTGCCGTCTTTCCTCCCCGGGATGCCAGCACCATAACATCTCCCTCTTGCATAAATCCCGTTCCGCCGTGAACCGCCTCCGCCGGTGAGATAAACCTTGCCGGCCTTTCAATGCAGCACATAAGATGTGCAAAGTGACGGCACATAATTCCCGAATGTCCGCAACCGGACGCGGCGATTCTCGGTGCGCTCTTCAAAAGCTCGACAGCGTCCGAAAACGCCTTTTCATCAAAGTATTTCAGCATATCCTCTATGCATTTGCTCTCAATCTCATATGCTTTTTTTGCCTGTATAACAGATTCCTTCTTTATCATAGCCTTAAAAATCCAATATCGTTTTATTTCCGTATACGTTTTTCCAATCCTTTTCAAAGCCCGAGATTGCCGCATCCGTCATAGGATGTGAAATCAAGTCCTTTAAAACATCGTAGGTAACTGTTACGCTGTGACAGCCGTATAAGGAACACTCATGCACCTGCTGTGAATTTTTGAAGCTTGCCGCAAGCACCTTGCAGGGGAGGCCGTAATTTTCCAATACCTCAA
>CACYTW010000114.1 GCA_902777435.1 uncultured Ruminococcus sp.
TGACCGACAACGATATAAGGCGTTTAGACTTCAGCCGAAAAAGGGAGGGATAAAAGTTGACTCTTACCGAGCTTAACAGTTGTATTAAATCCAAGCATATTCAAGGTGCATACCTTTTCTATGGTGATGAACAGTATCTCCTTGAGGAAAAGATAAAGGCAATTCAATCAAAGATAATCACACCCGGAACAGAGGTGTTCAATGTAGTAAAATTCAACGGCAAAAAAACTGCTGCCGCCGAAATAATTGCCGCAATTGACCAATTCCCACAAATGTCCGAAATGAAGCTTATCGTTGTTAAAAACACGGGAATACTGAACAACGCAACACTAAACGACTTTAAGCTGATTAAAAGTGCCGTCACCGCCTTGCCATCAGACACTTGTCTTATATTTGCAGAAAACACCTTTGATAAAAAGAAGCTTAAAAATGTAAAATTCTTTGAAGACAGCGGCGGCATAGTTGTATTTGATTATATGCCGATTAACAAGCTGAGTGTCTGGATAGAAACCCTCTTTAAAAAGCAAGACAAAGAGATTTTAGATAAGGAAGTCAGATATATATTATTGCTGTGCGGTCAATCCCTTGCAAAGCTGAGTGTCGAGTGTGAAAAGCTAATCAACTACACAGGTGACAGACGCAGGATAACAAGAGAGGATATTGATGCTGTTGTTGACAGAACTGTTGAATACAGAACATATGATATGCTCGATAATATGATATCAGGCAACAGCAAGAAAGCACAGGAACAGCTTAAATACCTCTTTGATACAAGAGAGGACCCATTTTATATTCTCGGACTTATGATGTCACGTTTGTCCGAACTGCTTATGTGCAAGCTACTAAAAGAAGACGGACTCTCAGGCGAACAAATAGGCGAATACTTTGACTTTAAACGCCCTGCCTTTGCGGTAAACAAGACAATAAATGAAAGCCGCAAATTCAGTGAAGCGTATTTAAAGAAAATGATAGACAAAGGCTTGTACTATGATACGGAATGTAAGCAAGGCTTGTTATCGCCTCACACAGCCGTAGAGATGTATCTTGCCGATATCACTATATCTTGACAAATTTTTATATTTCGATTATCATATTCTAATACGAATAGATGCATAATAATTAATAAAAACTTGAGGTAGGCTATATGGAAAGACTTATTGAAGCAGAAAAAATCGAACTTGTAATTAATCTTTTCGGCAGTTTCGATGAAAACGTTCGCCTTATTGAAAAGGAGCTTGATGTTGCGGTAATAAACCGAGGCTCTGAAATAAAGATAGGCGGAGAACCCGAAAATGTAGATAAGGCAATATCTGCCATAAACGCTCTTTTGGCTATGGCAAGCAGAGGCGAACAAATCGGTGAACAAGAGGTTCGCTATGTTATGTCCCAGGTTGAAACAGGCAACGAGGAACAGCTTGAAGAATTGGGCAAGGATGTTATTTGTATCAACTCACACGGTGCACCAATCAAGGCAAAGACTCTTGGACAAAAGACGTATCTTAATAAAATAAAAGAAAATTCAATCGTGTTCGGTATAGGCCCTGCCGGCACAGGTAAAACCTACCTTGCAGTTGCCGCGGCTGTTAATGCGTTTAAAAATAAAGAAGTCAGCAGAATTATTCTCACCCGTCCCGCAATCGAAGCAGGCGAAAGCCTTGGCTTTCTGCCGGGCGATATGCAGGACAAGGTTGACCCGTACCTAAGACCTCTCTATGACGCCTTGGGCGAGATGCTGGGCTATGAGAACTTTCACAAAAATCTTGAACGCGGGATTATTGAGGTAGCTCCTCTTGCCTATATGAGAGGACGCACCCTGGATGACGCTTTTATAATTCTTGACGAGGCACAAAATACAACCGCGGAACAAATGAAGATGTTTCTGACACGTATGGGTTTTTCGTCACACATTGTTGTAACGGGCGACGTCACCCAGATAGATTTGCCGAGAGATAAAAAATCAGGGCTCAGAGATGCGGAAATCGTCCTCAAAAATGTTGAGGGTATAGAATTCGTCTATCTCGACGAGCGAGATGTTGTAAGACACCCTCTCGTACAACGAATTGTAAAGGCATATGAACGTAAGACTCTTGAGAGGGAGCGTGCCTCAAAGCACAAACCTCAAACTCAGGCAAAGAATAATTAAAGGGAAGTCAATATGAAAGTTTGTTTTTTAAATCAGCAAAATAAATTTAAAGTAACCAACGAAATAAAGGCATTGATTAAAAAATGTGCCTTAGCCGCACTTAAATATATGGAATTCCGTACAGATGTGGAAATAAGCGTTGTTCTGACAGACAATGACGAAATCAGAACGCTTAACAATATGCACAGAAGCATTGACAGAGCAACCGACGTTCTGTCCTTCCCTATGTTTGAATATGATGAAAACGGCGAAATTATAGAGGACTATGCCGAGTTTAACGAGGTCGGAGATATTCTCCTTGGAGATATAGTTATCTCCCTTGAACGTGCTGACGAACAGGCAAGGGAATACGGTCATTCCTTTGAGCGTGAAGTCGGTTTTTTGACAGTTCACTCAATGCTCCATCTTTTAGGGTATGACCATATGACACCTGAAGACGAAGAAGAAATGTTCGGTTATCAAACAGAAATACTTAATGAAATAGGATTGGTAAGATAATATGAAATCTGGATTTATTGCAATCTGCGGACGTCCGAACGCAGGAAAATCAACTTTAATGAATTGTATAATCGGCGAAAAGGTAGCTATTGTTTCCTCAAAACCACAGACAACAAGAACAAAAATTTTAGGTGTCCGCACAGGTGAGGATTATCAGCTTGTGCTGATTGACACACCCGGAATACACAAACCCCACAACAAGCTGGGCAAAAGAATGGAAAAATATATCTACACAGCAACACAGGATATTGACGCACTGCTCTACGTTGTTGATTGTAATATTAAAGATGACGAGCTTGAACTCGAAAAAGAGGCTTTGGCAGGGCTTAAAACCTCTGATGTACCCGTCATATTGGCGATAAATAAAATTGATACTATGGAGAAGCTTCAACTTCTTCCTATTCTCGACAAACTGCAAGAACTTTATAACTTTAGTGCTATTGTGCCGATTTCAGCACAGAATAACGAAAATATAGACCGACTTATAGATAATCTGCGTGAAACTCTGCCTGAGGGACCTAAGTTCTTTCCCGATGACACCTTGACAGACCAACCCGAAAGACAGATTGTTGCGGAGTATATCCGCGAAAAGGCGTTGCGTCTGTTAAATCGCGAAATTCCCCACGGAATTGCTGTTGAGATAGAAAAAATGAAGGAGAAAGAAAACGGCTCCTACGAGATTTTGGCGGCAATATACTGCGAAAAGCAAAGCCACAAGGGAATTATTATCGGCAAAGGCGGCGAAAAGTTAAAAAAAATCGGAACCTTTGCAAGACGTGATATAGAAAAGTTCTTAAACGCAAAGGTATATCTTGAATTGTGGGTTCGTGTTAAAGAGGATTGGCGAAACAGAGAAAACTTTATAACAGATATTGGTTTTGAGTAAGCCCTTCCCATTTCTTAACAGTATATAAAAAACTGCGTATCATATACTATGATGGAAGTCCAAAGTGATACGGAGGCAGACAGCTATGAATGACGATTTACACAATTATACTGAATGGCAGGAATTTGAAAAAACAGGCAGTATTACTGCTTATCTGAAATACAAGGGTATATATAATAAGTACAAAGACGAGGAAAACAACGATAATTCTCATACAGAAGTTAGGGACGGTGAGCCTGTTGGCTATTATTGATACCGACGGAATTGTGACAAAAGAAACTAAATATGGCGAGAGTTCAAGAATTCTTACCGTGATTACAAAAAATCATGGTAAGATTTCTGTTCTTGCAGGCAGCGTCCGCCGAGGAAAATCAGGTCTGCTGACGGCAACTGCTCTTTTCAGCCACAGCCGTTTTACACTTTTTAAAAGCGGTTCCTCCTCTTTGTATAAGTTGAACGAAGGTGAACTCATAAACTCCTTTTCAACTCTGCGTGAGTCCCTTGAAAAAATGGCGTTTGCCTCATACTTATGTGAGGTTACCAACTCAATCGTTCAGGAGGACGCTGAGGACACAGAACAGTTTAACCTCCTCTTACGCTGTCTTTATATGCTGTCTAAAGATGATGTAAATTACGAAAAAATAAAGGCGGTATTTGAGTTCAGAACTCTGACAATTTCAGGTATGCTGCCCAACTTAAGCTGTTGCGGAAAATGCGGTTCTGTATCCGATATTTCGGCAATCAACCCATATGACGGCTCTGTTTGCTGCAAAAACTGTCTGTCGGACAGCCCTTCATTTTTCCCCATCAACAACAGTATTTTGGCGGCAATATCATACATATCAGTAGCAGACGAAAAAAAGATTTTTTCTTTTAATATGTCTGAAAACGCAATTAAATATTTGAGTGAACTCGGCGAAAAGTGTGTCGGCGTTTTGCTTGACAAAAATTTTAAAACACTTGACTATCTTCGCAGAGTTACCGCTCTCGGATAGGATGATAATCAAAACGATTTCTCACAAACGGGACGATGTGGGCATCGTCCCCACAAACTCGGCAGGAGCAAGCCCCTGCCCTACAATATCCAAAATAAATTTTTTGTTGCGGTTGGTGTTACGGGACGATGTGGGCATCGTCCCCTACAAATCCGGCAGGAGCAAGCCCCTGCCCTACAAAATATAATGATGCATAAAATCCGAAATAATTTTTATCATTGCAGTTGGGCATTAGGGCTCCCAAAAAATCGATGATTGGTTTGAGATTTTTTGGGAAAGAGGAGTCACAGCGAAGCACGTGACGATGCGAATATGATTAGCATCAAGCAAGCGTAGCAAGTGGCGACGAAGGGCAATTATTCAATAAAATTATCTCACGTTTAAACCACTAAATCCGAAATAATTTTTATCATTGCAGTTGGGCTTGGCAACTGTATGGGCAACGGGCAATTATTAAATAAAATTATTTCGGATTTATAATTTACACGATATGATTAATAGAGTAACAGTACAAAGGAGAATACATAAATTGCAAAACAAAATAAAAGAGTTTTTGTTATCAGAGGGTGCAGGTCAGGTCGGCTTTTGCAAGGCAGGAGATAACTCATTTTCTATGCCATATGCAATCTCATACACCATTCCTCTGTCAAACGCAGTTATAGACGAAATCGACAATGCACCAACCCACACCTATTTTCATCATTACAGAACAGTAAACGCATACATTGACCGCCTATCATTAAAGTGCGGTTTGATGCTTGCGGAAAACGGCTACAAGTATGTATCTGTTCCCGCATCCCAATCTGTAAACGGTATGCAGGGAATATACTCTCACAAGTATGCTGCTGTAAATTCAGGGCTTGGAAGCATTGGTAAAAGCGGTCTGTTTATCTCCGATAAAAACGGACCTCGCGTCAGACTTGGTACTATTCTTACCAATTGTTCCTTTGACGTTCCTGATATAATTCCAAAAAGCAAATGCGGTGATTGCAACATATGCACAAGGTCTTGTCCTGCTCTTGCGATAACAGGCAAGGAATGGTCACCTAATTGCAAACGAGAGGACATTATTGACGCACGTGCCTGCAGCGATTTTATGAAACGGGAATTTCAGAAAATCGGCCGCGGTGCAGTCTGCGGAATTTGTATTAAGGTTTGTCCGTTTGGCACAAACAACAAAAGGGAGGACATATAAATGATAGCAAACGAAGCAAAAACACCATCAGAGTCATACACAGAACAGGTCCATATGGTAAATGCGGCGGACCTTAACGGCTACAAGAGATTGTTCGGCGGAACCCTTATGGCGTGG
>CACYTW010000115.1 GCA_902777435.1 uncultured Ruminococcus sp.
TCTTTTATATTAACATTTGCAGAAATACTCACTTAAAACCTCAACGGCATTATTTTCAATCATAACAGTACCATATTCGTTAAGACGTCCGTGCATATATTGACCATTTGCTTGCCGTACAGCAAACTCCGACAATACTATTTCTGCCTCACATTGTGAAATCGGCTCCGCCGGAATAAGATACATATAAAACTTTTCATTCAGCTTATACAAAACGCTGACACCTTTATATCTGTCATTTAGCTCACCTGCTGCGGCACATACACTGTCAAATGTTTCAAAACAATATATGTATTTTCTTTGTATAGTTTCTTCTCTCTTCATCGGCTTAAGCTCCGACCTTCTAAGTCTGCCTTTGTAGGAACAGTTATTGACCGCCTCTTCAAGCTCACTTTCATTACAAACCTTGGTAATCAGCATACCTATTCCGCTTTCGCAGGCAGGGATTGTTTCAACAAAAAGCTTGGCGCCATCAATAGAAAAGTCCACGCTTTCTTTTGCAAGACGAATTGCCTGCCAAAACATCTGCTGTACCTCAGGCGTGTTCTCCGAAATATTTTTTATGGTTATATTTCGTTCCTTAGCTTCGACATCATCAATCAAAACCTTTATTTTATTCTCATTTATCCTTTCAATTCTCATTATGTATCCCTACCCTATTATGCAAATAAATTTCTGCCGATTTATAACCTATATTAAATAACTATGCCATAGATATTTTTTTATTCTAATTTAATTATATCAATATATAATAAGATTTCAATGCAAAATTAATGGAAATACGTAAATGTAAATTCATTGTAAAATATATGCAAACCTTCGTAACGGATATGAAACAAAAGAATTAATTTTCAAAATAAATATATAATATTTTTCTATATTTTTAAAAATTTCTATTGTATTTTGAGCATATCCGTGCTATAATATCTATAAAAGAACAGCCCTGCTTTGTTCGTAATATCAGTTATAATGTAAAACCAACAATTAATATAAGGGATTTTGTCTCCGACGGTGGCGCAAATGCCTTATGTCTTTGACATCCGGAGGACTTGTAATATCGTTGGGCGTTATCCCACCTGGTTTCCAGGTTTTTACCTTAGACTGAGTACGGCACGGTGGGGTTTTGTTAAGAAAATATTTCAATAATGTTACAATTTGTTTAAAAATATACTTGACAAATTATATATTTTACGATATAAATATTAGAGTAGCATATTATATGCGGGAGGATTTTCTTTGCGAGTTATATCAGGCATACGAAAAGGGTTAAAACTTAAAGCACCTGACGGAATGAACACAAGACCGACAACCGACAGAGTTAAAGAATCTGTCTTTAATATAATTCAGGCATATGTTCCGTCGGAAAATGTATTAGACCTTTTTTCAGGCAGTGGTGCCTTGGGAATAGAGGCACTCAGCAGACGTTGCAGCAAATGCACATTTGTTGAACATAACAAACAGGCATTTGAGCTTGTGCGTCACAACATTGAACTTGCAAAGCTGTCAGATAATGCACGTCTTGTATTTTCTGACGCAATCAGTTACCTCGCATCTGCTTCCGAGCCGTTTGACATTATATTTTTAGACCCTCCGTACAACAAAGGTTTGATTTCTCCTGTGCTTGACAAAATCAGCGAGCGTAATCTCCTAAGTGTTGACGGAATAATTGTTATTGAAACAGAAAAGGACGGTGAGGCAGTTCTGCACCCTGACTTTCGGTGTGTCCGAAATGCCGTGTATGGCAAAACTGTAATTACCGTTCTCGTAAGAGGTGATGAACAATGATTACAGCCGTATACCCCGGTAGTTTTGACCCTTGCACAAATGGTCACCTTGACATTATTGAACGCTCTTCCAAGCTGTTTGACCGCGTTATTGTTTCGGTTCTTACCAACAGTTCCAAACACCCTACGTTTACTGTTGAAGAGAGGATAGAGCTTTTAAATATTGTACTTAAAGATTACCCAAATGTTTCTGTTTGTGCTTTTTCCGGACTTCTTGTGGACTTTATGAAAAAAGAGAATGCAGATGTTCTGATTAAGGGAATAAGGGCCGTTTCGGACTACGAATACGAGTTTCAGATGGCACTTACAAATAAAGCGCTGTACACAGATGCTGAAACATTATTTATGCCAACCAGCAAGGAATATATGTTTTTAAGCTCAAGCATTGTAAAGGAAATCGCTTCATATGGCGGCTCACTTAAAGGACTTGTTCCGGACGAGCTTATCCCAATTATAAATAAGCGGTGTGCAAGATAACGCACTGATAAAAATTAGAGGACATAATTGACAAAGGTGCGAGTGTTCCTTTCTCAGGCCGTTGTATTTTAGAACGTGATGAGTTGATGGATATACTTCAGGAACTTAAGCTCAAATTGCCTGATGATTTAAAACAGGCTAAATGGATTAAAGAAGAAAGACAGCGTATTTTACACGAGGCACAGTTAGAAGCCGATGAAATTATTAAAGCGGCAAACGAAAAAGGTATATCTATGATTAACGAACACGAGATTACCCAGCAGGCTATGGAGCAGGCTCGTCAGATTATAGATAAAGCCAACGCTGAGGCTCAGGAGATTATGGACTCATCTTATAACTATGCTGACAGCCTCCTTGAAACAGTAGAAAAGGTAAGCGTTTCTTCTATGAAGGAACTTGAACAATGCATCACAATCGTTCGCAGTAATCGTTCAGAACTTCGTTCAACAAATACTGCAAGCGTTGTTGAGTCGGAAGTTCAGGAATAATACATTTTTGATATTAAAAAAGTAAATGGAGCAGTTTTTTACTGCTCCATTTCGCTATTATAAAAACAATCCTTGTCCCACCTTAAAACATTTGTATCAATATATTCCCATATTTTTTGATAATCTTTTTCGCCTCTGATTATGTGATCATAATATGAGCGTTGCCATATTTTATCAGGATATGTCTTATGAATTTTCTTGGATACATTCATTTTCAGAAATCCCACCATTTTATCAATAACAGAACGATGGTATTGTAGGGGCGATTCGTGAATCGACACTACAATAAAAGGCTGAACGAATTTAGTCGTTCAGCCTTTTGAACTGTCATCCTTACTGACAAAAAATATTGTGTAACAGCTTTTTTGTTTTACGCTTTTCCGATTGAACCAAAGAGTTCCATCTTTTCTTTAACTATTACCTTGATAGCCTCAGCACCCGGGGCCAAAAGTTTTCTTGGATCATAGCCCTTGCCCTGAAGGTCCTTGCCCTCTTCGATATACTTTCTTGTAGCTTCCTGGAAGTACAACTGACACTCAGTATTGACATTTATCTTTGCAACGCCTAAAGATATTGCTTTCTTTATCATATCTTCAGGAATACCTGTTCCACCGTGAAGAACGAGTGGCATATCGCCAACAAGCTCTTTAATCTTTGCCAAAGCGTCAAAGTCAAGGCCCTTCCAATTTTCAGGATACTTACCGTGAATGTTTCCGATACCTGCTGCCAGGAAGTCAACACCTAAGTCAGCGATTTTCTTACATTCCTCAGGGTCTGCGATTTCGCCGGCACCTACAACTCCGTCTTCCTCACCGCCGATTGAACCAACTTCTGCTTCGATTGAAAGTCCAAGATTATGTGCAACGTGAACAAGCTCTGTTGTCTTCTCTACATTTTCTTCTATTGGGAAGTGTGAGCCGTCAAACATAATTGAAGAAAATCCTGCTTTAACACATTTATAACAGCCCTCGTATGAGCCGTGGTCTAAGTGAAGAGCAACCGGAACAGTAATTCCAAGTTCTTCAATCATCGCACTAACCATAGCGCTTACTGTTTTATAACCTGTCATATACTTTCCTGCACCCTCTGATACACCTAAGATAACAGGTGAGTTGTTTTCCTGGGCAGTCTGTAAAACAGATCTTGTCCATTCAAGGTTGTTGATGTTGAACTGTCCTACTGCGTAGTGACCTTCAACTGCTTTTTTTAACATTTCTGTTGCTGATACTAACATTTGTAATCCTCCAAATTATATATTTTTATATATTTTTTAATATTATTTCTTATTAATGCAATCTTATTTCATTCAGCATCATAATTTCATCAATTTTCTCTCTTGAAGAGAAGTCCAAAAACAGCTCTCTGCCGCATCTTTGACAGATTATTCTAAATCCGTCCTCCTCTATTTGAAGTTGTATGGCGTTTCCTCTGCAATCGCAGGTAACCGCATTTTCTTCGGATAAAATTCTGAAATGTTCAAGGCAATTAAAAAACTCCTCCGAATTTATAAAAGCCGAATTATCCTTAGAAATCATACTGTAAATATTTTCCGCATCATACATTGAGCCTGAACCTGTGTCCCTGATGTCCTCATCATCACATTTGCTGTGAATTATATCCTCAATGCAGTTATCACTTCCTACTGCAAAAGCGGTTTTCTCGGTTAAAGAACAACAAAAGCATTTCACTTTGGTATGCCAAAATTCCGAAACAGGAATTTTGAACTTATGCCTGCTGCCACACTCGGCACAGGAAACCTCAAGTTTATATTCTTTCCGCATATCTGTATTGATTTTACAAACAATATGATTGCACTTGGGACAACGGATAATCTTTTCATCATTACCCGAAAAATCAAATAGATTTAGCTTTATCTTTTCAATATTTCCGCAATGGGAGCATACAAGACAAACAGCCGTATAATTTCTGACCTTCATAAGCTATCCTTTCAATCAACTGTTACTTCTGTAATAATAGTATAAGTACTGTTGGGCAAACCCTGCAATATCGCCGTACTTTTCTTTGACGTATTGCTGAATGAGCTTGTCCTCAACCCCATACACCTGGGTGATAATTCTTTTAATCCACACATCAACGGGAAAAACAGAAAATCTTTCAAAGGCAAAAAGCATTATACAATCCGCAACCTTGCCTCCTACTCCCTTTATCTTCATCAAATTCTTCTTCAACTCGTCGTCAGGCAGATTATCAAGATTTGCTATATCAACCTCACCCGAGGCAACCTTTTGAGCGGCATCCATAATATATTTATCTCGGTATCCTGCCTTTAAGGGTGCAAGCTCAGATATATCAATTTTTGCAAGTCTTTCGGCTGACGGGAAAGAATAGTATATCTTGTCATCAAATTCTATTCTGTCACCGAACATCTTGCACATACTCTCAATAATCTTTTTTATACGAGGTATATTATTATTTGCAGAAATAATAAATGATACTATCGTTTCCCATACATCCTGCTTTAATATTCTGATACCGCTCCCAAACTCTATGCAAGGAGAAATTTTATCATCAATTTCGTTCAGCTTTGAGCATATAGCATCATAATCAGTTGACAGAGAAAAATATTGTGACCAATACTCATTGTCCTCATCATTGCAGATTATATCTCTATCCTTCACATAGCAAACCTTGCCTGCCGAAATTCCAACATATACTCCATTATCATCACAATTCCAACGAAAGCATTGCCCGCACTCAAAGGTATCTGTCGCATTAAACCGACAACTCTTCTCTAATTTTATCATCTTATTCTACCTGTTTTGTATTATTTTCGTGTTCGACAATCTTATAGGATAATCTCATAAGGCTGTCGCTTAAGTGAACATTCTCAATAGTCACATCATCTGCCACCATAGAAAGTTCCGTATAAGAGAAGTTGAGAAAAGCCTTTATCCCATAACCGATAAGCTCTTCCGCAACTACCCTTGCAGCCTCCTTCGGAACAGCGAGGATTGCCATCTGAGGTTTATTTTCGCTTATAAATTGCTTTATTTCACTATATGACTTTATGAAATGATTGCCGACCTTAACACCCTTCTTCTTAGGGTCCGAATCAAAAATACCGATAAGTTTAAAACCCCTTGATTCAAACTTAGTATTTATGGCAAAGGTACGTCCCATATTTCCGGCTCCCACAAGGATAGCAGTATAACCTCTGTCAAGTCCCAAAATCTTTTCTATGCTCGACTTTAAGAACTTAACATTGTATCCATATCCCTGCTGACCGAAACCGCCAAAGCAATTTAAGTCCTGTCTTATCTGCGAGGCAGTAACATTCATTCTGCGGCTGAGTTCCTTAGATGAAATTCTCTCTATACCGCCTGCTTCAATTTCACTGATGTATCTGTAATATCTCGGCAATCTGTTGATAACTGATGCAGATACTTTCTTTTCCATCAAATCAATCTCCTCATATTAAATTCAACTATGTTATTTTAGAGATTACAGAAGTGTCTTAAGTTTTTCGTTTACAGCCAAGAGGAAGTCCTCTGTGTTGACCTTCTTCTTATTTTCGAGCTTTGAAAGCAGATAAAGGTCACCTGTCATAATTCCGTCTTCAATAGTTGCGATAGTAGCCTTTTCAAGTTTGTCGGCAAAATCGCACAAATCCTTTAAGCCGTCAAGCTCGCCCCTCTTTCTGAGGGCACCTGTCCAGGCAAATAAAGTTGCAACGCTGTTTGTTGAGGTTTCTTCACCCTTTAAGTGCTTGTAATAGTGTCTTTGAACTGTACCGTGTGCTGCCTCGTATTCATAAATTCCGTCAGGTGATACCAATACGGAGGTCATCATAGCAAGACTGCCGTATGCAGTTGCAACCATATCGGACATAACATCACCATCATAGTTTTTGCACGCCCAAATGTAACCGCCGTCTGAACGTATTACCCTTGCAACAGCATCATCAATCAATGTATAGAAGTATTCAATACCTGCACTTTCAAACTTTTCTTTATATTCAGCTTCGAAAATCTCATTGAATATATCCTTAAATCTGTGGTCATATATTTTTGAAATTGTGTCCTTAGACGCAAACCATATATCCTGCTTTGTATCCAAGGCATAGTTAAAGCAACATCTTGCAAAGCTTGATATAGACTTGTCAAGGTTGTGCAATCCCTGAATAACACCTGCTGTACCATCAAAATTGTGAATTAACTGACGCTGTTCATTGCCGTCCTTGTCGGTGCAGACAATCTCACACTTTGCACCTTCGGGAACACGCATTTCTGTATTTTTGTATACATCGCCATAAGCGTGACGGGCAATGGTAATAGGCTTTGTCCAGGTAGGAATATAAGGTGTGATACCCTTTACAATGATTGGAGCACGGAAAACTGTGCCGTCAAGTATGGCACGGATAGTACCGTTAGGTGACTTCCACATCTCTTTTAAGTTATATTCCTTTACTCTGTCAGCATTAGGTGTAATTGTAGCACACTTTACCGCAACGCCGTACTTCTTTGTTGCCTCCGCCGAATCAATCGTTACCCGGTCATTTGTTTCGTTTCTGTATTCCAGACCTAAGTCGTAATACTCAGTTTTTAAATCAATATAAGGAGTCAAAAGTATATCCTTTATCTCTTTCCATATAATTCTGGTCATCTCGTCCCCGTCCATCTCAACAAGAGGGGTGGTCATCTTTATCTTTTCTGTTTTCATTGTCGGCACATCCTTTCCTTATGCTTTAATATTACGCGTTATTTTTTGTGTAATTGAGCAATCCGCCTGCAATAAGCATCTCTCTCTGTCTTTGTGAAAGCTCAATGCTTACCTTAAATTCTGTACCCTTAGTAACATTCTTAACTATAAGCTCATTATCTTTTGCGATTGCTTCTTTAAGATTAGTGATTTGAAGTTCATCCATCTGCTCAATGGTATCATAGTCCGCTTCGTTTACAAATGTCATAGGAATGATGCCTGCATTGATTAAGTTAGCCATATGAATTCTCGCAAACGACTTAACAATTACG
>CACYTW010000116.1 GCA_902777435.1 uncultured Ruminococcus sp.
TAACGTGGCCTGACTCTCTGCCATATTTTATTGCATTGCTGATAAGATTTGAAACAGCACTTAAAAGCAACGTCTCGTCTGCATTTACAATTGTGTTTTCACTGACATCTGTGAGAATAACTATGTTTTTACTCTTTGCCAATTCCCTCATTCCGTCTACGGCAATATCTACAAGAACGCTGAGGTCAACTTTTTCCTTATTGATTTTTTGTCGGTTGCTGTCTATGCGTGCAAGGAGCAGAAGCCTTGAAACAAGCTTTGATACCTGATTTGATTTATCAACAATGCTTTTAGCCAGCTCCTTTTCCTTTTCGCTGTCGGCAATATCCAAAAGATATTCGCCCTGCGCCAGAATTACGCTGATAGGTGTTCTCAGTTCGTGGGAAGCATCCGAAGTAAACTGCTTTTCTTTTACAATTAAATCTTCAATTTTATCAAGCATTTTATTTAGGGTTAAGGATAATTTATACAGCTCGTCCTCTCGGCCATAGGGGTTGATTGGTATTCTCTTTTTAATATCATTTTGAGTACATATCTCGTTTGCGGTACGCGTAATATCATTAACAGGCAAAAAGGCTTTTCGGGTGATATAATATCCACCGAACGCTGTGATAAGAAGTATAATCGGTATTACAATAAGTATAATCATAAACATAGAACGTCCTAAAACCTTTGTATAATTTACCGACTCTGCACCTCTTATCCAATACCCTCTGTTGTCGCCCGGCTTTGATGGCTTAAACTCGTCATATACTATATATGTTTCACCATCAACAGTCTCTCTGCGCAGTTTTTCTTTAAACGGAATAGACGATAAGTCATAAAGATACTGTCCCACCACATAGGAGCCGTCCTCTGAATATATTGAAACATTTTTAAACTCTTTATTGCTCTCAACACTATAAAATATATTTTTTGATGCTCTGTCCCTTACCCTTTCGGACACCTGCGAAACCTGAGCCTTAATGTCATTTTCTATACCATCTATTGAAAGTTGATAGGACAGGGAGCCAACTATCGCCAACACCACCGAAACCAAAATAAACATTAATGTGGTATACCAAATTGTTATTCTTGTTTTTATAGAAGTAAACTTTTTCATTTCAATCTTCCTTAATTACATAGCCTGCATTTTTAACAGTATGCAACAGCTTTTTATCAAAATTATCATCAATCTTTTTCCTGAGGTGATGTATATACACTTTTATAATGTCGCTTGTTCCCTCATATTCATAATTCCGAATATTATCCTCAATCTTTTCTTTTGAAAGAACAATTCCTTTATTCCGCATCATATACTCTAAAATAGAATATTCCTTAGACGATAACTCGATTTCTTTTCCTCCGCGTTTTACAATTCTTTTTGTGGTATCTAAGCTCAGGTCAGCAATCTCAAGCACAGAGCTTGTCACGCTTTCCTTTATTCTCAGCATTGCACGTATTCTGGCACTCAGCACCCCGAAAGAAAACGGCTTTGTAAGATAATCATTAGCCCCCGTATCAAGTCCTGTTATAATATCCTCGTCAGCATCTTTAGCGGTGAGCATAAGGACAGGAGTAAGTATTTTCTTTTCACGAATAATACGCAAAACCTCAAAGCCATTTATTTTAGGCATCATAACATCAAGAATTATTCCGTCATATTGTGTGCTTTCTATATAGTATAATGCGTCCTCGCCGTCAAAACAGCTGTCAACAGTATAACCGCTCCGCGTCAAACGTTCTGCAATAGTTTTGTTCAGACTTTTTTCGTCTTCTGCTATAAGAAGTTTCATAACTCCACCTCCGATATTTCTATTTTAGCATAAAATTTTACCAAAGTAAATTGACGGCTTTAAAAAATTTCAAAGCCGTCACTACTTTAATTACCGCATAAAACCATTATTTCTGCCACCCATTGTACTGCTTGGAGTTCCGATGGTTGTATTTTGTTCTGACAAAGTAACATCATATGCTGTATCTCCGAGAGCAACTTTGTAACTTTCACCAATTGTAAGATAAGGTGACGTTATCAAAACGGCACTATAATTGCCTTTAGGTGAATACTCAGTCATTATATTTCCGTTGCCGTCGTATAGCACTATATTCTCACCATCGTTATGTGATGCCTCGCTGTATACAGTTATTGTATTTTGAGGGATATTCATATTGCCTTGCGAGCCTCCGCTTACGGCTATGATTGTCACACCCTCGTTTACAACAATCTGTCCGTCTGTATCGAACACGCCGTTATTACCCGAAAATGTGCCGTTTATTTTAACAGCCTTTATAACACCGCCGTTTAAGACCATATTGCCGTTTGCATCTAAACAATCATCACCTGCATATACCTCAAGCTCACCGCCGTTTATTATCAGACATTCCTTTTTATTCGTACCTCCGCCGAAGCCGCCCATACCGCCCCGTCTTTCGCCATTGTTATCCGAAGGAGGTACCATTTGGTTTGCATCATTCACGGTATTTCTCATTTCTTTGCCCGATATATTTCTGTCTGTGGACATATTATTTTGTCGCTCTCCCCTTTGCATCTGTGGATTAGGCTGTGTATCTGTTTTACCCTCAGGCATATCAGGCGGCGTCATAGCCTGCATATCCTGAGGCATTGGCTTTTGCTGACCGCCGGGTGCCATCATTTCACCGCTTGTGCCGCCGGTTGCATTAAGTCCGTCATCTGTGGACACAACATCTATTTTGCCGTCATTGATAGTAAGCACATTCTTACTTTCAATTCCTTCAGTGGATTTTTTTATATCTATCACAGTTTCGTTTCCGTTAATCGTCACATTGCCGTGTCCCGATATCCCTTTTGCATATTCTGAAGTTAAATCGAATACTCCGCCGTTAATCTCAATTTCATCAGCACAATGTATTGCGTGATCAGAAGAATTAACAGTTATTTCACCACCGTTAAGACACATCATCCATTCCGCATTTATACCCTTTGTAGAGGACTCAAACTCTAAGCTCGGCGTTTCCTGCATCATTCCTTTTCTATTGCCTTGCGTCGCAGTATTTTTATCGGTTGTCTGCGTTGTATCAAGAGTTGCTGTTTCAATAGGCTGTCCTTCGGTTACTATATTAATTTTGCCGTCCTCCACAATAACGATTGACTCAGAATCTATGCCGTCGCCGACAGATACAATATTGAGCTCACCATCTGTCATTTTAAATGTGTCATTGATATGTATGCCGTCACCTGCTGCTTCGATATTAATATTACCGCCTTTTATCGTAATATTATCCGATGCTTTTATGCCGTGCTCTGTTTTCGCTGTTACATACAGCGCGCCGTCACCATTGATTTCCAAATTCTCTTTTGAATATAAAACTCCTTTTGCATTTTCAGAAGTCAAGTGATTTTCTGTTCCGTCAACAAGCATTAAATATACCTTATCTGCTTTCTCTACATATATACAGGGATTATCTGTGGAGTCAATACTCGCATTGTTCAAACAAAGCCTGACTTTTTCCTCTGTATTGACAGTAATATTTCCGTCTGTCAAAGTTCCCGACAGCGTATAAATACCGCCTTTTGTAATTAAAATCTGATTGTTGGCGATTTCAACTCCGTCACCTACAAATGACATATCCGATAAGTTTATCTCGCTTTCATTGTCCTTCCAGCTCTCGTCTTCCTCTTCAGATGTGATGGACACCGTATTAGTCGCCTCGTCCCAATCAACGTCTAATCCGAAGGCTTCCGAAACCGCCCTTGCAGGCACCAATTTCCTGTCCGACACCAACTGTGCAGGCACATCCAATGTAACAGTTTCTACAATGGCATTGCCCTCACTATCGGTATCCCCTTTATCAATCTGCATATCTTCGGAATCAATTGTCAATGTCACCGTTTTAGAGCTTTTCCTTGCCGAAACAGTTTGCGTTTCATCATCCCACTTAACAAGAGCACCAAGCTCCTCGAATATTTTTCTGAGAGGCACCATTGTACGTCCGTCAATTATTTCAGGCTCTACATCAAATGTAATCTCCGCTCCGTCGATTTTCACTTTTACTTTTTCCTTTGACTTGTTGTCCGCCGCAAACGAAAGCGTCGATAATCCAACCGCCGCAGTCAATACTGCCGATAATAAAATTCTTGTAATTTTCATTTTTATCTCCTCCAATACTATTTGATTTTTGATGGTGAAACGGCGAGAATAATCGTCAAATTCCCGTTTCTGCATCTAAGCTCATTCAAAAATTCTTGTTCATTATGTTCACGCAACATTACCACATCATACACAACCTCAAACAGAGAACCTAAGTCCGTTGTCTTAATTTTATTAAGTGTATATGTTTGTGTATACTTTGAAAGCACATCATCAAAGGCACTCTCATAATTCAGATTTTCGGGTATGGTTATTTTCAATGTCTTATGTGCTTCTTTTCTGTCAAATATATTTCCCTTTTCCAAAACAATAATCAAAACACACAAAATCAGCACAAACAATGCCCCATATCCGTAAAGTCCTACACCGCAGGCAAGTCCTGCGGCTATGTCAAAAAAGATAAAGCCTATATCCTTAGGGTCGCCGGGTGCACTTCTGAACCTGATAATTGAAAGGGTGCCTGCCAAGCTGAAAGCACGTGCTATATTACTGCCTACAAATAGTATGATTACCGATAGTATTATCGGCAGCATCACAAGGGTGACCGCCATACTTCTCTGATAATTATCCTTCTGTGTCATATAATATGTAAAACCAATCACTATTCCAAAGCTAACCGCAATCAGCATTGTAACTACCGCTCCTGCCACGCTCATCTCCGAAGATGTACTTGTTAAAATATTGTTAAATAATTCATTCATATCTTATTTGTCCCCTCTTTCATACAGCTGCATTCTTTCTGAATTCCGTTCCGTATTTGGAAAAACTTTGTCTTTTTATATTTAATGTGCTAAGCATATCAACAAGCCACAACGGCTTTGCATATGATGTTTTTATCTCCATCAAATAGTATTCTCCGCACAACAGTTCTTCACCAAAATCGCCGTCCTCAAGCCTGACATCATACCTTCTGGAACGAATATTTGTATCAAATGATATCCGAAGGTCTGCGTTTCCTTTTTCAAAATATGCAATTCTGTCATAGGCAAGATACAGTTTAGGCTTTAAATTATACATATGAATAAAGTAATCAATTTCTTTTACTACCTGTTCGTTCATATATCCTTTGCTCTCGGGCATATTCCCCGTTTCCACAAAGTCATACGCCTCTGCCAATGTTATTTTTGTTCGTCTTTTGTTGACCAAGCCTTTGTACTTCTTCTTGATTTCAAGAAAGACCTTACTGTCTTTTTGCGGAACTCCGTATGCCCTGAGCCTCAGCTTTTCTTTATATTCAGGCTTTGAAAGGGATGTTCTTATCAAAAGGTCGTCCTGTGTATCGTAATAG
>CACYTW010000117.1 GCA_902777435.1 uncultured Ruminococcus sp.
TGCTTTTACAAGCTGTCATTTGTAAAATTGATAGTATTGCCGTTGATTATGTTGCCGATATTCAAGTTTTTACCCCTTTCAAACGATATAAAGCTGACAGGCTTCATCTGTGCGGTAACCCCTGCCGCAACGGCTGTGAGTATGCTGTCGCAACTATTTGACGGAGAGTACAGATACGCAACAAGTGCCATTGTTGTTATGACATTGCTGTCTGCAATTACCATACCCGTTATCCTTGCAATAGGAAGTTTTGTTCTCGGCTATTAAGTATAAAAGGGACCTCAAAAATGGGGTTCTTTTTTGTGCGTTTCATTGCGGTGTATATTGGATAATGAATATCCAACATAACAAATTAATAATTATTCATTACAATTTGTAGGGCAGGGGCTTGCTCCTGCCGAATTTGTAGCGACGATGCCCACATCGTCCCGAAAAACAAAACCGCTTTTTGATAAACCTAAAAATGATAGTGTAATCTAAAAAGCCTCCCTTGTGTAAAGGGAGGTGGGTTGCGAAGCAACTCGGAGGGATTGTTATGGATTATAAACACAACAAAGAAAATAAAGTTATAGGTTGACAAACTAATGGTTGAAATATTTTTGACTTTATGGTAGAATGTACTCAGTTTTAATTCTCGTTATCAGGAGGAAAAAGATGAGCAATCGTCGCGAAAACATACGCAATTTTTCAATAATAGCACATATAGATCACGGCAAGAGTACACTTGCAGACAGAATACTTGAGCTTACAGGCACCTTGACTCAAAGAGAGATGCAGGAACAAATACTTGATAATATGGACCTGGAGCGTGAGAGAGGTATAACAATCAAGGCACGTGCTGTCAAGCTTTTGTATAAGGCGAAGGACGGCAACGAGTACGAGCTTAACTTGATTGACACCCCGGGACACGTTGACTTCAATTACGAGGTATCAAGAAGCCTGGCGGCGTGTGAGGGTGCGGTTTTGGTGGTTGATGCCGCACAGGGCATAGAGGCACAGACCTTGGCAAACACCTATCTTGCTCTTGAACACGATTTGGAGATTGTTCCCGTTATAAATAAAATTGACTTGCCTGCCGCAAGGCCTGACGAGGTAAAACAGGAGATAGAAGACGTTATCGGTATTGACGGGGAGAACGCCCCTTGTATTTCGGCTAAAAACGGCATAAATATCGAAGCCGTTTTAGAAAAAATAGTGGAGCTTGTTCCGCCACCTGAAGGCGACGAGAACGCACCTCTTAAGGCTCTTATATTTGACTCGTACTATGATGCATATAAGGGTGTAATCGTCTACGTGAGATTAAAAGACGGAACTTTAAAGGCGGGACAGAGAATAAAGATGATGGCGACAGGCAGTGAGTTTGATGTTGTTGAGGTCGGTTATTTAAGACCTAACGGAATGATGCCCTCAAAATTATTGGAGGCAGGAGAGGTTGGCTACATTGCGGCAAGCATAAAGAATGTTCGTGATGTCAACGTCGGTGATACAGTGACCTTGTCCGAACGTCCTGCCGATGCTCCGTTGCCCGGTTACAAAGAAGTAAAGTCAATGGTATACAGCGGTATTTACCCGGCTGACGGCGCAAGATATGACGATTTGAGAGAGGCACTCGAAAAGTTGCAGTTAAATGATGCCGCGCTCAATTTTGAGGCAGAGACTTCAATAGCTTTGGGATTTGGGTTCAGATGCGGTTTTTTGGGACTTTTGCATATGGAGATTATTCAAGAGAGATTGGAGAGAGAATACAATCTTGACTTGGTTACAACAGCGCCGTCTGTTGAATATATCGTTATAAAAACAGACGGCGAACAGCTTAAAATAGATAACCCAACCAACCTGCCTGACCAATCGGAGATAGATTATATGATGGAGCCTATCGTTAAGGCTACGATTATGACTCCTAAAGATTATGTGGGAAGTATTATGGAGCTGTGTCAGGACAGGCGTGGCAACTATATAGATATGACATATCTTGATGCAACAAGAGTTTCGCTCAACTATGAACTGCCGTTGAATGAGATTATATATGACTTCTTTGATGCTCTCAAATCAAGAACAAGAGGCTATGCTTCCTTTGACTATGAGTTTGAGAGATTTGAAAAGGCGGAGCTTGTCAAGCTTGATATGCTGTTAAACGGAGAGCAGGTTGATGCTTTGTCGTTTATTGTTCACAAAGAGAGAGCCTACGGCAGAGGCAGAAAGATGGCTGAAAAGCTGAAAGAGGTTATCCCGAGGCAGTTGTTTGAGGTTCCTATTCAGGCAGCTGTGGGCGGTAAAATAATAGCCAGAGAAACCGTAAAGGCAATGCGTAAGGACGTGCTTGCAAAGTGTTACGGCGGTGATATAACAAGAAAGAAAAAACTGCTTGAAAAGCAGAAAGAGGGAAAGAAGCGTATGCGTCAGGTGGGCTCGGTAGAGGTGCCTCAGGAGGCGTTTATGTCGGTTCTGAAGCTTGACTAACCGAACAGATCTCTCACAAACGGGACGATGTGGGCATTGTCCCCTACAAAAAACAATTAATAATTATTTAATATTTATTATTCATTATATTTGTAGGGCAGGGGCTTGCTCCTGCCGAATTTGCAGAGGACAGAGTCCCCGACGTCCCGTAAATATATGAACGATTGTAAAGACGAAATAATTTTTATGAAAAATTGCCCAATGCCCATACAATCGCCAAGCCCGATTGCGAAGAAAAATTATTTCGGATTTATGGTTTGTGCCGACGCAAGGCGGAGGAAAGGAGATTATTATGTCGCTTGGAGTTTATATTCATATTCCTTTCTGTGCGGCTAAATGCAGATATTGTGATTTTAATTCTCATATTTCGGATTACAGCGAGCGGAAACTTTATGTGTCCGCTCTTTGTGATGAAATAAGAAATTTTAAAAATGATGATATGCAGGTTGACACAATCTATTTTGGCGGCGGTACACCGACAATTTTAGAGCCGAGTCAGCTTGCGCAAATCTTAAATGCGGTGCATGATACCTTTAATGTGGATAAGGCTTGTGAGATTACCACAGAATGCAATCCTGCCACAATAGATAAAAGCGGACTTGAGGTGTTGCGCTTAACAGGCTTTAACCGCATAAGTATAGGTATGCAGTCCGCAAATGATGATGAGTTGAAGTTCTTGGGCAGAATACACAGCTTTGCAGAGTGCGAAAAATGTGTCAGAGATGCGAGAGAGGCAGGGTTTGAAAACCTGTCTGTTGACTTGATGTTTGGCTTGCCGCACCAGACCGTTGAAACGTGGAAAACATCTTTGAGAAAAGCTGTTGCACTTTCACCAAATCATATATCCTGTTATGGACTTAAGATAGAAGAGGGTACGCCGTTTTATTCAATGAATTTAGACGTTGACGAAGAACTGAGCCGGGATATGTATGATATATGTGACGGGTTTTTGTATAAAAACGGATATGAAATGTATGAGATTTCAAACTTTGCAAAAAGCGGAGGAGAGAGCCGTCATAATATAAAATATTGGAAATGTGATGATTATATCGGCTTTGGTGCAGGTGCGTATTCCTGTGTAAATGGTGTACGATTTTCAAATGTCAGAGATACAAATGATTATATAAACAGAGAAGTCAAGGTTATTGAAACGGCTGAGCAAAGCGAATTTGATAAAATGAGCGAGTTTGTTTTTTTAGGTCTGCGAATGGTTGAGGGGATTGACCTTGCGGAGTTTAACAACAGGTTCGGCAAAAGTTTTTACGAAGTTTTTGGGGAGCAAATCGAAAAGAATATTAATCGCGGTACAATGATAATAAGGAATGACAGATTGATTATTCCAAAAAAATATTTATATGTCAGCAACGCCATATTGGTGGATTTTGTATAAAGGGGTTGAGATTATGGCTGATATTTTAACAAGAGCGATAACAAAGGATGGGTTTTTTAAGATAAGTGTGGTTGTTTCCACCGAAACAGTTGAGCAGGCAAGACAGTATCACAAGACAATGCCGATTGCAAGTGCGGCACTTGGCAGACTGCTCTCTGCAGGTCTGTTAATGGGAAGTGAGTTGAAAGAGGAAAACTCAAAGCTCACCATTCAGTTAAAGGGTGACGGTCCTATCGGAACTGTTCTTGTTGCGGCAAATTCCAAGGGCGAGGTAAAGGGTTATGTTGACAATCCTCTTGTGGATTTGCCCTTAAAGAGCAATGGTAAGCTTGATGTGGGAACGGCTGTGGGCAAGGGTAACTTGTGTGTAATAAAGGACCTCTGTCTTAAGGAACCTTATGTGGGGAATGTAGATATTCAGACAGGCGAAATAGGCGATGATTTGGCATATTATTTTGCTGTGTCAGAGCAAGTACCGAGTATGGTATCTCTCGGTGTGCTCGTGGATACTGATTACAGCATAAAGCATTCGGGCGGTTTTATAATACAGGTAATGCCCGAATGTGATGAAGAAAGCCTTTGTAAACTTGAAAACAGCGTTCAGGGGCTTATGAGTATGACGGAAATGCTGTCAAACGGTATGGACGGAAAAGAGATAATAAAGTATGTTATGCTTGGCTTTGATACTGATATATTAGAGGAAAGAGAAGTCGGATATGTATGCGGCTGCAGCAGAGAGAGAATGGAAAAAGCAATAATCTCTCTCGGTGCAGAAGAAATTGACGGAATGATACAGGATCAGGGCGGAGCGGAAATCGTATGCAGCTTCTGTAATACTGCATATAAATTCAATTCTGATGAGCTTGAAGAAATGAAGACTAAAACAAAGTATGTTAAAAGAAAAGACGTAAATAGCTGATAACAAGAGAAAAAAAGAGAAAACAGCATATTTTATTTATATAATTCAAAATAATCAGGAGTGTATGTCTTGACTTTTGTGTGCAAGGTGAGTATAATATCTAATGTTGTCGCTTTAATAGGCGAGAGCATTTAGGTGAGGGCGCTTAGCTCAGCTGGGAGAGCATCTGCCTTACAAGCAGAGGGTCATAGGTTCGAGCCCTATAGTGCCCACCATATTAAATACGGTCCGGTAGTTCAGTTGGTTAGAATGCCAGCCTGTCACGCTGGAGGTCGTGGGTTCGAACCCCATCCGGATCGCCAACTGCTGTATATGAGATACAGCGTTTGCCTCTGTAGCTCAGTCGGTAGAGCAGGGGACTGAAAATCCCCGTGTCGGTGGTTCGATTCCGCCCGGAGGCACCATATTTGCGGGAGTGGCTCAGTGGTAGAGCGTCACCTTGCCAAGGTGAACGTCGCGAGTTCGAATCTCGTCTTCCGCTCCATAACAAAACAGACACCTAAA
>CACYTW010000118.1 GCA_902777435.1 uncultured Ruminococcus sp.
CCTTTCGTATTGTAGGGGACTATGCCCACATCGTCCCGTTCGTCAGCGTCAGCTGACTGAGGGATTGAAAACTTTGTTTCACCAACGCAAAATTTTCTGAACAAACTAACACATACCACCAATCCTCCTGTCACGCAAAATTGCGTACCTCCCTCCTTTACACAGGGAGGGCTTTTTTCTTTCTTTTTTATATGGCACTGCACGGCACTTTATACTTTTATATATTATAGTAGCAGGAGGAAATAAATTTTACTGACACAGTATGAAAGGAATACCAGATACGCAATGAACGAACAAGAGATTTATGAAAGAATGACATCTGCCGAGCAATCGTTAAAATCTGCGCATCACAGAATAGATTCGATTGCGGACAACGGCACGTGCATAACCGAACTGCTGGTTGAGATGAAGTATATCCGCCGTGATTTAAACGAGTTTATCGAGCGTGTAAGTGCCCTGGAATCTAAGCCTGCAAATCGTTATGATATGATTATCAGTGCGGTTATCACTGCGATCATTGCTGCGGCAATAAGTTTTTTAGTAAAATGATTTCCCCAAAAATAAAGGAGGTGATAGTGTGAAGATTTCAGCAGGAACGATAGGGAGAACGGTATGCCTTGCACTTGCATTGATAAACCAATTTTTGATTTTGTTCGGTAAGGGAACAATTCCGTTTGCAGAAGACGATATCTATCAGTTTGTGAGTATGCTTTTTACGGCGGTGGCAACTGTTGTTGCGTGGTGGAAGAATAATTCTTTTACCAAAGAAGCTATTGAGGCTGATATGATGTTGAAGGAAGAAAGGATTATGAAAGCTAAGCTTGAGAGTGCAAAGGAGGATTAAGGATTATGGTTATAGGAATTAATTGCGGTCATACCATAAGCGGCACAATAGGCTGCGGTGCCTTCGGGTATTTGGACGAGAGCAACGAAACACGCGCTGTGGGCAATGCTCTTATGAATATGCTGAGAAACGCAGGCTGTGAAGTAGTTAATTGCACCAATGACAGAGCGGCATCAGTCAGTGAAAATCTTGCTGAGATATGCAGACTTGCAAATGCTCAACACCTTGACGCTTTTATTTCAATCCACTTCAACTCAGGCGGCGGTGTCGGTGCCGAGGCTTACACTTACGGTGGGGAGAACAAGGCGTATGCAGGTAAAATGCTGACAGCCTTAAACAGCCTTGGTTTTAAAAACAGAGGTATTAAAAATGGCTCACATCTATATGTGATAAGGCATACTAAAGCACCATCTTGTTTGCTGGAGGTTTGCTTTGTAGACAGTAAAACTGATACGGAGTTATATCAAAAAATAGGAGCAGAAGCCATTGCCTCTGCACTATGTAAAGCAATTTTAGGGATTGAACCCGATAAGGAGGACTTGACTATGTCACAGTATGAAGAATTAAAGAAAATGATTTCTGATTTGTCGGATAAAATTGACAGACTTGAAAACCCGATGATTTATAACTATATTGATGATAATATGCCTGAGTGGGCAAGACCTACCATTCAAAAGCTTGTGGACAAGGGAGTACTAAAAGGCGGCGAAGACGGTCTTGGACTTACCGACGAGATGCTGAGAATGTTAGTCATCAATGACAGATGCGGATTGTATTAAGTTAATATTGCCGACAAAAAAGGCTGAACGAAATGTTCAGCCTTTCGCCATATTGGGATTATACGTAATGTATCTTGTCCTTCATATTAACAGAATCATTGTCGATTTTATATTTTGCGGCACGACGCTGTTCAAAGAACTTAACTGCTACCTGGTCAAACAAAGCGTATGACAAAACGTCTTCGTCCTGTTCAATCCATTCAGCACACTCCTTTTTAAGTTTCTCAAGCTCAGGCTTGAGTAAATCAGCAGGACGGCAGGTAATTGCCTTTTCATCACCGATAATCTTCTTTCTGAATTCCTCATCAATGGGAACGGGAGTTCTGCCGTATTCACCTTTACAGATACCCTTTGTTTCCTTTGTAACCATCTTATATCGTTCGCCCATAATTACGTTAAGAACAGCCTGAGTACCTACAATCTGGCTGGTAGGTGTAACAAGCGGAAGATATCCCAAGTCCTCACGAACTCTCGGTACTTCTTTAAGAACTTCCTCAAGTTTGTCCTCCTTGCCCTGCTGTTTGAGCTGTGATACAAGATTTGAAAGCATACCGCCAGGAACCTGATACTTAAGTGTGTTGATATCAACGCCCATAACCTTAGTGCTGAGGAGACCGCTTTCTAAATACTTCTCACGCAGAGGCTTAAAGTAATCAGCAATCTCTGTCAAAGCGTCAAGGCTGATGCCTGTATCGTACTCTGTGCCCTCTAAAGTAGCAACCAACGGCTCTGTCGGCGGCTGAGATGTTCCCAATGCCAACGGTGACAATGCGCAATCGACAACGTCAACGCCTGCTTCTATTGCCTTTAAATATGTCATAGAAGCAACACCGCTTGTATAGTGAGTATGCAACTGAATAGGAATTTTAACCGCCTTTTTAAGAGCAGTAACAAGGTCATAAGCGTTATATGGTGTAAGAAGACCTGCCATATCTTTAATACAGATAGAGTCAGCACCGCAATCCTCATATTCCTTTGCAAGTTTTACAAAGAACTCGTTGTTGTGAACAGGGCTGATTGTGTATGAAATAGCCGCCTGAACGTGACCTTTTTCCTTCTTGGTTGCATTTATTGCTGTCTGCAAATTGCGGACATCATTAAGTGCATCAAATATTCTGAGTATGTCAATACCGTTTGCGATAGACTTCTGAACAAAGTATTCAACAATATCATCAGCATAGTGACGATATCCTAATATGTTCTGTCCACGGAAAAGCATTTGAAGCTTTGTGTTGGGAGCGGCGGCTCTTATTTTGCGAAGCCTTTCCCAAGGGTCCTCGTTCAAGAAACGAAGACAAGCATCAAAGGTTGCTCCACCCCATACCTCCAAAGAATGATAACCAATCTTATCCATAAGAGGAAGTGCGGGGAGAATTTCGTCCGTAGTCATTCTTGTAGCAATCAATGACTGATGTGCATCACGGCATATTGTTTCTGTAATTCCTACTTTTCCCATTATTATTACCTCCTTATAAAATCAATATTAGTGTGCAAAGAGTGATAAGAATACACCTGCGGCAACAGCTGAACCTATAACACCTGCAACATTGGGGCCCATAGCGTGCATTAAAAGGAAGTTAGAAGGATTTTCCTTCTGACCAACCGATTGAGCAACACGAGCGGCCATAGGAACCGCGGATACGCCTGCGGAACCGATAAGCGGATTGATTTTTCCGCCTGTTAATTTACACATAATCTTACCTAAGATAATACCGCCTGCCGTACTGAAACAGAAAGCGATAAGACCCAATACAACTATACCGAGGGTTTCGACGGTCAAAAATGTTTCAGCCTTAGCAGTAGCACCTACTGTTATACCCAAGAATATGGTAATAATATTCATAAGGCTGTTTTGAGCGGTATCAATAAGTCTGTCAACAACGCCTGATTCCTTAGCCAGATTACCCAGCATAAGCATACCAACAAGTGTTACTGCATCAGGAACAATAAGTGCAACAACTATTGTAACTATTACAGGGAAAACAAGCTTCTCTGTCTTGCTGACAGGTCTGAGCTGTTCCATAACGATTTGACGTTCCTTCTTGGTTGTAAAGAGCTTCATAATTGGCGGCTGTATAACAGGTATAAGTGCCATATATGAGTATGCGGCTATTGCTATTGCCGGCAACAGTTCAGGTGCAAGAGTCTTGGTAACATAGATAGCGGTAGGTCCGTCTGCACCGCCTATAATACCGATAGAAGCCGCCTCATTTACGCCGAAGTTAATGCCAGGAATAAGAACACTAAGCACAAGCGCGCCTAAGAATGTTGTGAAAACACCTAACTGTGCGGCTGCTCCGAGAATAATACTCTTTGGGTTTGCGATAAGCGGGCCAAAGTCTGTCATAACGCCTATACCCAAGAAGATAAGAGGCGGGTATATGCCAAGTTTAACGCCTAAATACAGCAAATCAAGCAATCCGCCGTGTTTAATAATTTCGCCCATTTGAATACCGTCTGCACTGTTAAAATATTCGGGGTGCATCATAATTGCATTTGAATTTGCAAACATAGGTAAGTTTGAAAGCAACATACCAAATGCAATCGGCAAAAGCAACAACGGCTCAAACTGCTTGACAATTGCCAAGTACAACAGCAAGCAAGCAATAACAATCATAAGGGGTGTTCCGATAACCGAAATCAAGCTGTCGAACCCTGAAGATGCAGCGGCGATACCAAGTTTTGCGTTTTCAATCAAAGCAGCTACGCCTGTCCTGCTTAAGAAACTTAAAAGTCCTTCTATCATAAATACCTTCCTTTCGTTTATCCGAATTAATCAAATAGATTAGGGTGATAGCATAAATCCGAACCGTGATTTTGAAAGGTAAATTTACGTTTTATCTGCGTTAAAATGCTCGGCAATCCGTCAGGATTACCTCCGCTTTTGCCTTGATAAACCAAAAATTTCCTCTTTCAAAATTCTCCGACCAAAAACATAGTAATTTTGAGCAGATTTTGGTGCGGAGGATGCAGATAGGCTGACGCCTATCAAAGACAACAAACCGAAAGATGCCTAAATTAATTGTTTTTGGCAGGTTCGGATTTGTACTTTCACCCTAACCGATAGAAACAAGTGTGTCGCCGGTATTTACGTTATCTCCGCCCGAAACATTTACAGCAACAACTTTGCCTGCACTCGGAGCCATAATTTCGTTCTCCATCTTCATAGCTTCAAGAATACAAAGAACGTCGCCCTCGCTTACCGAGTCACCTACGTTTACCTTAACAGATACAATTCTGCCGGGCATAGGTGCAGAAACTGCGGTTGAGCCTGCAGGAGCGGCAGCAGGAGCAGGAGCAGGTGCAGCAGCAGGAGCACTTGCAGTTGCGCCGCCTACTTCTTCGACTTCAACTTCATAAAAATTACCATTTACGTTTATTCTAAACTTTCTCATAATTCATAACAATCCTTTCTGAATAGTCCTTCTTAAAATCTTGAATCAATAATATCTCTTACACCGGCTTTGTTCCAAGCAGGAGCATTATCACCGATTCTTCTGTAAGACTTA
>CACYTW010000119.1 GCA_902777435.1 uncultured Ruminococcus sp.
CCAACAAGTTTATACAAGATGCTATGACCGAGTTCCTGCGTGAACAGCTCAATATCTATTTTATCGAAAATAAGATGGATGCCGAAAAGCTGTGCGGACAGGTTCTTGTGAACAAACGCAGCAGAGAGTCCGCCGAAAAGACGAGAATTAATGTCAAGAAAAAGCTTGGCGGAAGTTTGGATATTACAAACAGAGTTAAAAAGTTTGTGGATTGCAGAAGTAAGGATGTGGATAGGCGAGAGGTATATATAGTAGAGGGTGACTCGGCGTTGGGTGCTTGTAAGCTTGGACGTGACGGAGAGTTTCAGGCTATTATGCCCATACGCGGCAAAATACTGAACTGTCTCAAGGCGGAGTACGACAAAATATTTAAAAGTGATGTTATAGTTGATTTGATGAAAGTTTTGGGATGCGGTGTTGAGATTTCATCAAAGCATAACAAGGACTTAAATTCCTTTGATATAAATAACCTTCGTTGGAATAAAATTATCATATGTACTGATGCTGATGTTGACGGCTTTCAGATAAGAACGCTGGTTCTTACAATGATATACAGATTGACACCGAGCCTGATTAATGAGGGATATGTATATATTGCAGAGTCGCCGCTATACGAAATAACCTACAAGGACAAGAGCTATTTCGCTTTTGACGAAACGGAAAAGGCGGAGATACTCAATAAACTTGAAGGCAAAAAGTATACAATTCAACGCAGTAAGGGTCTGGGTGAAAATCAGCCTGAAATGATGTGGGAAACAACTATGAACCCCGAAACAAGAAGATTGATTAAGGTTATGCCTGATGATGTGGTTAAGACCCAGGAGATGTTCGATTTACTTCTGGGTGACAATCTTGCAGGCAGAAAAGAATATATCGCCAACGAGGGATATAACTTTATAGATATGACAGATGTGTCATAATATAATTTTGGGTAATCCATTAAAAAACTACATTGAAAAAGAGGTAGCTAAATGGCAAAGAAACCAATAATTGAAGAACAGATAATAACAGAAACTCTTGAAAAAAACTATATGCCCTATGCAATGAGCGTAATAATCTCACGTGCTATTCCTGAGATTGATGGGTTTAAGCCGTCCCACAGAAAGCTTTTGTATACCATGTATAAGATGGGCTTGCTGAACGGAAACAGAACAAAGTCCGCCAATGTTGTGGGACAGACAATGAAGTTAAATCCACACGGTGATATGGCGATATACGAAACTATGGTCAGACTCACCGAGGGAAACGGCTCGCTGCTTGTTCCTTTGGTGGACTCAAAGGGTAACTTCGGACGTCAGTATTCAAGGGATATGGCATATGCCGCATCAAGATATACCGAGGTCAGATTGGCGAAGGTCTGCTCTGAAATCTTCAAGGATATGGACAAGAACACCATAGACTTTGTTGATAACTATGACGGAACCCTAAAAGAACCTACTTTGTTGCCTACTACATTTCCGAATATTTTGGCAAACCCAAATCAGGGTATTGCGGTAGGTATGGCGTCTAACATATGCAGTTTTAATTTGCGTGAGCTGTGCAATGCAACCATTGCGGTAATGAAGGACCCCGAATGTGATTTGCTTGACATTATGCCTGCGCCTGACTTCCCCGGCGGCGGTGAACTCCTTTACAACAGGGAGGAAATGAGCGAGATATACAAGACGGGCAGAGGTAGCTTTAAGGTTCGTGCGAAATATATTTATGATAAAAAGAATAATTGTATCGAGATTAACGAGATACCATATACTGCGTCAGTTGAGGCTATAATAGAAAAGGTAGTCGATTTGGTTAAGACAGGTAAAATACGTGAGATTTCGGATATAAGAGATGAGACCGACCTGAGCGGCCTTAAGGTCACCATTGATTTAAAGAGAGGCACAAACCCCGAAAAGTTAATGGCAAAGCTGTTTAAGACAACTCAGTTAGAGGATAGCTTTGGCTGTAACTTCAATGTTTTGGTTGAGGGTTCGCCTCTTGTTTTGGGCGTAAATGATATATTATCCGAATGGCTGAGATTCAGACATAGCTGTGTCAAGAGAGGTATTGTATACGATATTGACAAGAAAAGTGACAAACTTCACTTATTGGAGGGCCTTGAAAAAATCTTGTTGGATATCGATAAGGCAATTAAAATCGTGAGAGAGACAGAGGAGGACTCACAGGTTGTACCAAACCTTATGTCAGGCTTTGGCATTACTGAGGTTCAGGCTGAGTTTGTGGCAGAAATCAAACTCAGAAATCTGAATAAGGAATATATTTTAAAGCGGACAGCAGAGATTGAAAGTTTAAAGGCTGAAATTGAAGATTTAACCAAGACTGTAAACAGCAAATCAGGAATAAACAAGATTATCGAAAAACAACTGAAAGACGTAATAAAGAAGTTTGGCGTTGACAGAAAAACCATTCTTATATCAGCCGACGAAGCTGATGCAAGTATGAATGAGGATTTGGAAGAGGATGTACCTGATTTTGCTGTCAAACTTTTCAGAACCCGTGACGGATATATTAAAAAGATTTCACTTGCGGCACTTAGAACAAGCGGAGAACAAAGAATGAAAGACGACGACGTAATGGTTGACGAGATTGAAACAACCAATCGTGCAGAGGTTATATTCTTTGCAGGCGGCGATGCCTATAAAATGAAGGTCAGAGATATTCCCGACAGCAAGGCGAGCCAGTTGGGCGAATTTATACCAAACCTTATCGGCTCTGACAGCAAGGATAAAATTCGCGGTATGGTATTGCCGGGAGATTACAGCGGCAACATAGTATTCTGTTTTGAAAACGGCAAGTGTGCCAAAGTTCCAGTTAAGTCATATGAAACTAAATCAAACCGCAGAAGATTGACGGGCGGATATTCAGACAAGTCCGAATTGGTAGCTATGTTCCATATGAAAGAGGATTGTGAACTGCTGTTGTTCAGTACGGCAGATAAGGTTCTTTGTGTCAATACCGAGAAGATATCACTTAAAACCACAAGGTCAACACAAGGTGTAGCTGTTATGACTTTGCGCAGAGGTGCAACCGTAAAACAAGTGGTATTGGCTGATGACAGCAATTTTGCTGATGTGAAAAAGTACAGACCGAGGAACATTCCTGCGGCAGGTGTCACAATTCAGAACGAGGACACGGGAATTGAGCAGATTTCCTTTGTATAGCTTTTGATTATGTCAATTTGCATAAGAAATGTTAATAAAATTTATATAAAAAATTAACAAAATGTTCTTGTTTTATTGTGAATTATGTTATATAATATAGGCGTAAGGTATTAAAATACTTTATTATAACATATACACAAATGAGGAGGCAAGGATATGACGTACAAAATTTTATGTAAACAGGTGGAGTTGGCAGAAACAAGCAAGCAGAAGATTATTGACAAGATTAAAAGACTCGATAAGTTCTTTGACTCAGACGAGGAATGCAAGATTTGTGTAACAGAACAAAGAGAACAAATGGTGGTTGAAATCACATTTGTATATAAAGGATATTTAATTCGCTCCGATGCACGAAACAGAGATCTTTTAACTGCTGTTGATATGTGCTTATCAAACATTGACAGACAAATCAGAAAAAATAAAACTAAGCTGGCAAGACGTTTGCGTGATGATGATTTGCAGAATTATGATATAAATATCGGTGATGCTGTTGATGAAGAAGTACAGGAGTTTAAAATAGTTAAGAAAAAGAGATTGGAAACAAAGCCGATGATGACCGAGGAGGCTATTCTGCAAATGAATATGTTAGGTCACGACTTCTTTATATACACCAATCCCGACACCAATGGTGTTGAAATAGTGTATAAGAGAAAAGACGGCAATTATGCGGTAATTGAAACTAAATAGAATTTGTAGTGTGATAAGGTGTTCGGCTAAACCGAACACCTTTTGCTATTTAAAAAATATGTAAAAATATCTGCGGATTAACCATTGACGTACAAAGGGTTGTTGTGGTACAATATATAAGTTATTATAGGGTAATTGCATAGAAATTTAAAATGGGAGAGTGATAACGTGACAGATAACAGAAACACACATACACCCGAAGGACTTACAGATGTTCTGGTTGAGGAATGTGAAACAAAGTTCAGAATAGAATCGACGGCGAGAGAGGTTTTTGTCCATCACGGTTATCATATGGTACAACCGCCCACCTTTGAATATTATGACGTATATGATGCGGCGGTGACTAAGCCTGAAAATATGTTTAAATTTTTCGATAACAACGGACGTATGTTGGCACTCCGTCCTGACCTTACGACTTCGGTCGCAAGAATGGCTGCAACCAAACCCTTAGGCGATTTGCCGTATCGTATTGCTTATTCAGGCAGTGCATACCGCAATGACGAGGCGTTCAGCAATACCAGACAGCGTGAGTTTTCTCAGGTGGGAATTGAGCTTATCGGCAACGACGGAACAGATGCTGATGCTGAGGTTATCGGAATTGCAGCAGAGGCTTTAATAAGGTTTGGCATTACTGATTTTCAAATAGATTTGGGACAGGTTGACTACTACAAGGGCTTATCTGAGGCGGCAGGCTTAAGCGAGGCGGTAAGCGACAGCCTCAGAGAGAAAATCAACGATAAAGATTTTGTCGCAATAGATAATATGCTTGAGGAATTGGATATAAGCGACGAGCTTAAAGAATTTTTCAGAGAACTGCCAAAGATGTTCGGAGGAATTGAAATCGTTGTATCTGCCCTGCAAAACAAGGATTTAAACGATAAATCAAAAAAGGCTCTTGAGAACTTAATGCAGGTATATGATGCATTAAAGAACAGCGGTTTTGAAAACTATCTTGCAGTTGATTTGAGTATGGTTCCCAACCTTGACTATTATACAGGCATTATTGTGAGGGGCTTTGCCAAAGGCGTTGCATTCCCTGTGTGCTCAGGCGGAAGATATGACAATCTGACAGAGAAGTTCGGACGCAGACTTCCTGCCACAGGTATTGCAATCGGTGTTGAGAGAATTATGTCGGCACTGTCAAGCGTTCAAGAGGGCAGTATAAATTCAGAGGAGTCGGACTATATTACTGTCGCTCTTGCCAAGGGCAGACTTGCAGAGCTTTCAACCGAGATTTTTGAAAAGTTGGGCTATGATATTGCAGAGATGAAGA
>CACYTW010000120.1 GCA_902777435.1 uncultured Ruminococcus sp.
CCATCTGTGAGGGCAACACCGATAAGCTCATCATTATCGTCAAGCTTAATAGCAATCTTACCTGCCTTTGGTGCATTCTTGTACTCATCAAGGTCTGTTTTCTTAATTATACCTGCACGAGTGCACATAATAAGACTCTTATCGTCCTCATACTCTCTGATTGGTATAACCGCAGATATGGTCTCGTCAGGCTCTATTGCAATGATATTTACAATAGGCGTACCCTTAGCCTGTCTGCCTGCCTCAGGAATTTCATAGGCTTTTACTCTATACATACGTCCCTTATTGGTAAAGAACAATATATGAGCGTGAGTTGACGATACAAACATAGTGCTGACAAAGTCCTCTTCCTTTGTTGAAAGTCCGATAACACCTTTACCGCCACGCTTTTGAGCCTTATACACGTCAACCGCCATACGCTTAACATAACCCTTATGAGTTAAGGTGATAACATTATTTTCTTCTTCAATCAAGTCCTCAATATCAATATCGTCAGTAACAGCCTCAATGCCTGTTCTTCTTGAGTCGCCGAACTTATCTTTGATTTCTGTGAGTTCTGTCTTGATTATTTCAAGAACAAGCTTTTCGTCTGCCAATATATCACTCAAATGCTTGATAAGAGCTATCAAATCGTTATATTCTCTGTCGATTTTCTCTCGCTCCATTCCCGCAAGTCTTGCAAGACGCATATCAAGAATAGCCTGAGCCTGTATTTCGGTAAGATTAAATCTGTCAATCAACTTTTCTTTAGCATCATTATAACTGTTTCTGATTGTATTTATAACCTCATCAATATTATCAAGTGCAATTCTCAAGCCCTCTAAGATATGAACCCTCGCCTCAGCCTTTTTCTTGTCAAACTTTGTACGTCTTGTTATAACCTCCTTTTGGAAATCAAGATAATTAACAAGAATTTCTTTAAGGTTTAAAACCTTAGGGTCTGTTTGATTGACAAGGGCGAGCATAATAACGCCAAAGCTGTCCTCAAGCTGAGTGTACTTATACAACTGATTTAAGACAATTTGAGCATTAACACCTGTTTTAAGCTCAACAACAATTCTCATACCGTCACGGTCTGACTCATCTCTAAGGTCAGAAATTCCTTCCACACGCTTGTCGTGTACAAGCTCTGCTATCTTTTCGATAAGACGCGATTTGTTGACCATATACGGAATTTCGGTAATCACAATACGTTGTCTGTTTTCCTTCCAATCCTGTATCTCCGCTCTCGCACGCACACGCAGCTTACCTCTGCCCGTATGATACGCCGCACGAATCCCCGACTTGCCCATAATAAGTCCGCCTGTCGGGAAATCAGGACCAGGAATATGCTCCATAAGTTCATCAATAGAAATATCAGGATTGTCGATAAGGGCAATTATACCATCAATAACCTCGCCTAAGTTGTGGGGAGGAATATTGGTAGCCATACCGACAGCAATACCATTTGAGCCGTTGACCAAAAGGTGCGGTATTCTTGACGGCAATACAAGAGGTTCTTTTCTTGTTTCGTCAAAGTTCGGCATAAAGTCAACTGTCTCTTTTTCAATATCGGTCAGCATATTAAGGGACAGCTTGGACATACGAGCCTCAGTATAACGATAAGCAGCAGGCGGGTCACCATCAACCGAACCGAAGTTACCGTGACCGTCAACAGTCGGATATCTCATTGCAAAATCCTGTGCCATACGAACAAGTGCATCATACACAGATGCATCACCGTGGGGATGGTATCTACCAAGAACATTACCTACGGTAGTAGCACATTTACGATATTCCTTGTCAGGTGTAAATCCATCTTCATACATAGCATACAAAATACGTCTGTGAACAGGCTTTAAGCCGTCACGTACATCAGGCAATGCACGACCAACAATAACGGACATTGCATAATCAATGTATGATTTTTTCATTTCGCTGTTTAACTCGACAGGAATAATATTAAGTTTACTTTCATCAAAAATTCCTTCAGGCATAATATTATCTCCTTAGTTTAAAAAATACGTTAAATTTAATTTTTACATTTTTTATATATTTCGTCAAAAATATTGAATTTCCTTTTTTTAGGCTCAAATTTGCTTTAAATTTTTATTTTTATATCCTTTTTTTATTCTGTTTTATCCTTTTTATGTGTTAAAATGTTGATATTCTTAAATATATATTGAAATTTTAATATTGACTACTTTAATCTTTGTGATAAACTGAATATGTAGAAAACATATGTAGCACATAGAAAGGTAGTTTTAACAATGGCTGAATTAAGATACAATCCACTTACAAAAGATTGGGTAATGATTGCTTCTCACCGTCAAAACAGACCTCAGATGCCAAAAGATTGGTGTCCGTTCTGCCCAGGTTCAGGCAAGGTTCCCGATAATTTTAATGTTTATAAGTACGACAACGACTTCCCTGCTTTGTCACAAAATCCTCCCGTTCCTGATGATGTTGCAACAGACCTCTATAAAACGCGTGAGGCATATGGCAAATGCGAGGTAATTTTATATTCACCAAATCACACAATCACTCTGCCGGAGCTTCCTGTTGACCATATCAGAGAGCTTGTTGATTTATGGACAGAAAGATTTATTGATATCTCAAAGGATGAAAAGATTAAATATGTATTCATATTTGAAAACAGAGGTGACGTGGTAGGTGTTACAATGCCCCATCCTCACGGACAGATTTATGGTTACAGCTACGTTCCCAAAAAGCTTGAAGTCGAAATTGACTCCTCAAAGGAACACTTCAACGAAACAGGTAACTGTCTTTTCTGTGATATATTAAAGACAGAAAAGACGTTCGGTCAGAGAGTTATTTTCGAGAACGAAGATTTTATCACCTTCCTTCCGTTCTTCACCGATTATCCTTACGGCGTATACATTGCGGCAAAATCACACGTTCAGAACTTGTCACAATTTAACGACAGACAAAAGGATAATCTTGCCGCAATCCTTAAAGAAACAGCAGGAATGCTGGATTGTCTTTTTGACTATCCTTTTCCATATATGATGTGTATGCATCAGGGTCCTGTAAACACAGAGGACTGCAGTGACCACTTCCACTTCCATATTGAGTTCTTCCCGCCAATGCGTGCCGCAGATAAGCAAAAGTTCAACGCATCAAGCGAAACAGGTGCCTGGGCAGCCTGCAACCCAACAGCCCCTGAAGAAAAGGCTGAGGAATTAAGACAGGCTCATAAGAAGTTTCTTGACAAAATCGCAAACATATAGTATAAATGATATGTAAATAAAATGTATAAGGAGTACCAATAATGATTTCTGAACTCAAAAAACAGTTTTTAGAGCTTTTCGGCGGAAGTGATGAGGGAATACGTGTTTTCTCGTCACCGGGCAGAGTAAACTTAATTGGTGAACATACCGACTATAATGGCGGATATGTTTTCCCGGCCGCTTTGACAATGGCAACCACAATAATCGCTCGTCCGAGACAAGACAGCATTGTTCGTATGGCCGCAACAGACCTTGACGGCATTGTTGAAGGAAATCTTGACACAATTGATAATTACAAAGATTTAAGCTGGGGTAATTATCAGTTCGGCGTATTTGATGAATTGAGAAAGGCAGGCTATAATATCTGCGGTGCAGATATGCTCTACCACGATACTACACCTCACGGCGGCGGTCTTTCTTCTTCTGCTGCTATCGAGATATCTGCCGCAATCGCTATGGCAGCTCTCGGCGGTGCAACCGACATAGACAATATCGAAATGGCAAAAATCAGCCAGCTTGCAGAGCATAATTACATAGGCGTAAACTGCGGAATTATGGATCAGTTTGCTTCCGCTATGGGTAAGAAAAACCATCTTATCTTCTTGGATTGCAAAACCCTTGATTATCATCTTGTTCCCATTCAGCTTGACGGTTATAAGCTTGTAATTTCAAACACAAACCTGTCTTTGCTTCCGTTGGAGGTAATGGCTTCAAATTCAGTTGCAGTCTGCTCGGTAGGCGACAACAGCACATGGCTTGTCAATGACGAAAACTCCGTGCTTGTTGACTATGAGCCTATAAAGATGGCTGAAAAAATGGCTTACTATTTTGAGCATCCCGACGAGCTTGCGGAAATTCGTAAAAAGGGACTTGAGTTTGCAAACGCAACTTCATGGATTACCGAGGCAGAGAATGTCAGAGATGCTTTGTTGAAAGGAATTAGGGAAGATGATAAAGAATAGAGTTCTGGTCCTTGGCGGCAACGGTTTTATAGGCAGAAACATATGCGAGTATTTTGCAAAGAAAAACTGGCTCGTTACAAGCTTTGACCTTGTCAAGCCCGACAATGCCGCAGACGGCGTTGAGTATATTGAGGGCGACTTTTTTGACGACAAGCAGCTTGAAGCTGTAATTGCCAATCAGGATGTTATAATTCATTCAATAAGCACGGTTACACCGGGCAATTCAACCGTTAAATTTATGCACGGCTATGAGAAGGACTTGGTGCAGACCGCAAAGCTTTGCGAAATGCTTGTCGGTACAAACACAAAAATGATTTTTCTTTCCTCAGGCGGCACCGTGTACGGCAATCAGGAAATACAGCCTATTCCCGAGGAGGCTCAGACCGTGCCCATTAACCACTATGGCTGTATTAAAATCTGTATTGAAAACATCATAAGAACCTTCAACATTCAGTTCCACACGAATTTTATAATTGCCAGAATTGCAAACCCCTTCGGACCGGGGCAGGACTATAAAAAGGGCGTCGGCTTTGTTGATGCAGCTCTGAAAAAGGCTCTTACGGGTGATGAAATTCAGATATGGGGCGACGGTAACACAATCAGAGATTACATCTACATAAGCGATGTCTGCGCTATGATTTATGCGCTTGTAGGCTATCACGGCGACAGCAGCACCTTTAATATCAGCAGCGGCACAGGCAAATCGCAGAACGAAATAATCGATATGCTAAAGGCGCAGGGACTTGACTTTACGGTGAAATATGAAAATGCCCGCAGCGTTGATGTTAAGAAAATGATTCTTGACAACTCAAAAATAAAGCAGGTATATACTGAGCCTCTTGTTTCCTTTGAGGACGGAATAAAAGCCTACTGTGATTTCCTTAAAAATAAATAAGCATAAA
>CACYTW010000121.1 GCA_902777435.1 uncultured Ruminococcus sp.
AAGAACAGCCCACCGATGCCGACGTTGTAATTGGTGTGCCTGATTCGGGACTTGATGCCGCAGTGGGATATTCAAAGAGGTCAGGTATTCCCTATGAAATCGGACTGATTAAAAATAAATATATAGGAAGAACTTTTATCTCGCCCGGACAGGATAACCGCCTTAACCAAGTGCGGATAAAGCTGAACCCGCTAAAAAGTGTTGTAGACGGCAAGCGTATAGTTCTCATTGACGACTCGATTGTAAGGGGAACAACCTGTGCTCAAATAGTAAACCTGTTGCGTGAGGCAGGTGCGGCAGAAATTCATATGCGTATCTCAGCTCCGCCGTTTTTACACCCGTGTTATTACGGCACAGACATAGATTCGGAAGAAAATCTGATTTCATCACGTCATTCGGTCGAGGAAGTCGCTAAGATAGTCGGAGCCGACAGTTTGGTGTTTTTAAGTATAGAAAATACCAAAAAACTTGCATTGACTCAAACCAATGACGGATTTTGCACCGCTTGCTTTGACGGCAAGTATCCCACAGAGATACCTAAGTTTACTCAAAAGAGCAGATTTGAAAATAAAATAAGCGAAGGCTGATATCCATCCGCAGGCTCCCTTGTGCAGAGGGGGCTTTTTTATTTTGTTGCAAATTGGCAAAAACACCAAATTCAAAACAATTTGCTCGTTGCAGTTGGACTTTTCGTCGGGACGATGTGGGCATCGACCCCTACAAATGGGTTTCGGTAACTAAACAATAAAATGTTTTGCGGCAAAAACACCAAATTCAAAATAATTTTTTCATTGCAGTTGGGCTTGGCAAATGTATGGGCGAAGGGCAATTGTTCAATAAAATTATTTTGAATTTGCAATATTTTTAAAAAATTTCAAAAAAATTTTTATTTTTTACAACAAAAAGACAATCTCGATTGTATTATAAGTGTAAAGACCTCAGAGAGAGGCATACTCTTACTGAAAATCACCTGCACCGTAAGAGAAATTTAAAATAAAACATATGTCGATGCAGGACGACGGAATGGAGAAAATATGAAAAAGATTATCAGCACTTTACTTATCGTATTTGTAATGGCAAGTATGGCAGTATGGGCAGACGAGACGACAGTTATTTCGTCACCCGAAGACATTGCGGCAAGTCCGCAGATTGAAGCAAATGTAATTTGTTCAATGGGAAAGATTACCGAAGCAAATGAAGGCTACATCCTTGTTGAAACAGCAGACGAGAACGTAATTCAGTTCAATTATGATGAGAACACATATTTAATTGATGCTGAAACTGTTACTCCTGTTGCTATTGCAGACAGAACCAATGACAATGTTATTGTTTATCACAGTGCAGCTATGACAAGAAGCTTGCCGCCTCAGTCATATGCATACTCAATCATTGTCAATGTTGAGAACGAATTGGGTAACCCTGTTTACGCAGTTGTAGAAGACGTTGAGAAAACAGAGAACGGTCTTAAGATTACTACAAACGGCGGTTTCATCGTTGTAACTATTTCTAATGAAGCAGAGGTTACACCTTATCGTACAAAGAACATTGTTACTCTTGAGGATATAACTGTAAACTCTAAAGTTTTAGTATGGTATGATATTCTCACAATGAGTATCCCTGCCTATGCAAACACCGACAGAGTTGTAATTCTTGAAAGAGGCGCAGAGGAAGGCTTAATCGTAAACGGCGTTGCTATCACACTTCAGGATGACGAACAGACATACGTTGAAAACGATGTTCAGATGTTACCGCTCAGAACAGTTGCTGAGGCATTAGGCTGCACAGTTACCTGGAATGAGGGAGATGCAAGCGTAACAGTAGAAAAGGACGACGTATCAAGCGTAGTTTATATTGACGAAGTAAATGATGTTAACTTCAGAGCTATAACACGTTCTGCCAACGGCAAATACCACGCAGTATTAAACGGCAGTAAAACTTATATTGAAGAAAGCTTCTTTAACCAGTTTTAATCCTACTCCATTATAATAAAGATAAGTACCCATCTCCCCCGGGTACTTATCTTTATTTATGTATTATTTAAGGATTTTTACAAGAACCTTTTTAACGGGGACACTCTCGTTCAGCTTCATTCCGGGTCTGTGTATGTCATTTGGGAATAATATTACAAACTCTCCTGCTTTAAGCGGAACACGTAACGGGTCTTTTGCATCAAAAAATTCTACATCCCTCTCTTTGTTATAGTCAGAGGTTAAGATGCTTTCCTCCCGCTGTTTCCATTCAATTACCTCAACTCCTGATACAATGTACTGTATATCGAGATAATCTGTATGGCCCTCGTACTCGCCTTCCGTTTTGCTGTCATATTCCTGAACAACCGCAAAAACATCTGTTCCGTCCAGGTCATATCTGCCCACGGGTAGGTTTTCTTTACAACATTTTTCTATAAAGTCAAAGCCTGTTTGTAATCCTTTGTTTATACTCAAATACTGATTTTTATTTTTTAAATTGTCAATTATCATTTGTACCTCTCCTTTAATAATATTTTGGTACCCTTGCTTATCGTAGGGGACAGCATAATATAGGCTCCCTTGTGCAAAGGGAGCTGTCACGAAGTGACTGAGGGATTGGTTGCGATGTCACACCAACGTCCCGTTCGGTTACAATATTAATTTCCTTTTACTTTACCGATTAAACAGCATATAAGAAATACAATTATTTCAGCCGCAACAATTGTTGAACCAACAGTTGTTTCGCCGAGGATAGAAATCAAAATTCCCACGACAGAGCATATAACAGATAAAATTGCGGAACAGATAATCACACTTTTAAAGCTCTTGCACAATCGCATAGAAGAAAGCGATGGAAATATAACAAGTGCCGAAATCAACAACGAACCGACTAAGTTCATTGCAAGCACGATTATAATTGCGATAATAACTGCAATCAATAAATTATAAAGATTTGCCTTTACACCTGTCGCCTGTGCAAAATCCTCATCAAAGGTGACAGAGAATATCTTGTCGTAAAATATAATAAAAACAAGTATAGTCAGCACCGAAAAGCCAATACAAACCCACACATCAACAGGCGACAGAGTTAGTATTGACGTAGAGCCGAACAATGTGGAGCATACATCTCCCGATAAATTTGAGGATGCCGAGAATATGTTTAACAACAAATATCCTATTGCCAAAGCCCCCACAGAGAGCATAGCAATGGCGGCATCTCCCTGTATCTTAGCGTTTTTGCCTCGGCTTATCAATATTATCGCACACAGCACAGTAATCGGCAAAACAAGTAATGTTTCGTTTGTAAGCCTTAATACGCCTGCAATAGCCATAGCACCAAATGCCACGTGCGACAAACCGTCACCAATAAACGAAAATCTTTTCAAAACAAGTGTAACGCCCAGAAGTGACGAGCAAAGAGAAATCAATACACCCACAATAATTGCGTATTTAACAAAAGGATACTGAAAATATATTCTAAGGGTTTCAATAATATTAATCACACTCAGCACCCCCTAAAAATTTTTTGCTGATATCCCTCTTTAAATATTCTTCTTTAGAGCCAAAGAATAGAGGCTTTTTCTCTAAGTGCAAAATTTTATTGGCATATTCCGTTGCGGCAGAAATGTCGTGAGAAACCATAATAACTGTTATACCCTCATTGTTTAACTGCTTGATTATTGAATACATCTCTTCTGATGCAATGGCATCAAGTCCTGATACGGGTTCGTCAAGAATAATCATTTTGTCGGCTGCACATAAAGCTCTTGCAAGCAGTACCCTTTGTTGCTGACCGCCCGAAAGCTCACGATAGCATCTCTTTTTCAAGGACTCTATGCCAAGCCTCTCCATATTTAAAGCGGCACGCTTTTTGTCCTGCCTGGAATAAAAGGGTCTTAATCCGCAATGGTTAAGACAACCCGAAACCACTATTTCAAAGCACGAAGCAGGAAAGTCACGCTGAACAACGGTTTGCTGAGGCAGATAGCCTATTTCATTTCTGTTCAATCCGTCACCGAATACAATCTCGCCTGAATTCGGTGCGATTAAGCCAAGCAATGCCTTTAAAAACGTGCTCTTACCTGCGCCGTTTTCGCCTACTACACACAGGTAATCGCCTTTTTTAATTTCAATATTCAATTCTTCAACTACTGTTTTCCCTTCATATCCCAGGGAAACATCTCTACAAGATAATTGTGCCATCTATTGTCACACCCCTAACGATTTTCAGCTCTTTTGACATTGCTTGCACTTGCCGTAGATAACGGTTCCCGGCTCGTCTATAACAAAGCTGTTGTCAGATAACAGCTTTGCTATTCTGTCAGAACTGTTCTTGTCAACGCACTGCACTCTGCCGCAGACGTTGCACTTTATATGCAAGTGCGAATGGCACTTTTCTTGCTCACAAAATTGATACAGAGCCGTGTTGCCGTCCTTTGCAAAGGACTTTCTGATAACGCCTTGCTCTGTAAGTGCCGATAGATTTCTGTATATTGCGCTGATGCTTATATTATCAAGCCTTAAATGTATATCCTCGGCAGATAGAAGTTCGTCTTTATGCTCCTGTAAAAAGGAGAGCAGCCCTTTTCTTTTGGCGGTTGAATATACTTTCACTTGTATCACCCCAACATAAATTTGCGATTTATTCGCAAATTATTGTATCACAGAAGTTGAAATAAGTCAACTGTAATTTACCAATCAATTCTTTTATTATGATATATATTTCATAAATTTTGACAATTGATTTTCAAAAATGTATCATATATAATTAGGATATCGGATTTATAGCTAATGATTATAGGTGATTGTAAAATGAGAAATCGCTAAATTGTGGATAACTTTCTCCAAAGCCTCTATGTAGTAAAGGAGGGTGGCACGCAAAGCGTGAGGGAGGATTGTCGATACCGCGAAAAACAATCCCTCAGTCACTTCGTGACAGCTCCCTTTACACAAGGGAGCCTCCAAGTGGAGAAAATATATAAGAGTATATCTCAAGATATCCCTGTTCT
>CACYTW010000122.1 GCA_902777435.1 uncultured Ruminococcus sp.
GGGCACAATAATCTCTTATCATTCCTTGCCCTGCGGATAAGAGAAATTTAATTACTATTTGTGCCGACGCAGGGCGGCGGAATGGAGATTATTATGAAAAACAAAATGTTATTCAAGGCAATAAGCACCCTGCTTGCAGCGTCAATTGTATCAATGTCAAGCTTTGCGGTTTTCGCAGAAAATACTACCACAGACGAACAGAGTAACTCGGAATATTCGCAAACTCCCCTTGACGATAATCCCGAAATTCCATCGACTGTTTCCGTCAATATAAGTGCAAACTACTTTAAAAACGAGAACAATACATACAACATTGTATTTTCATCACTCGATGTTCTCGATAATCTGAAAAACTTTAACTTTAAAGTCACACTCACAGACGCAGAGCTTACGGTTCCTACCTTTGGTTCCGATTTAAAAACAGGCTCATACAGCGTCGAAGCCGTCGGAAGTAACTCAGCAACATTTAAAAACGGCTCTTCCGAAACTTTGTTAAGCGGCAAGATAGTCCTTTGCTCAATAAATACAAGCGTTTTGCCAACAACTGAAAATGTTGCGTTTACTGATTTTACCGCAGTAGATAAAGACGGCAACACTGTAACCTTCGCACCGACATTAACAGTTAAAGAAGGTCCTGTAGTTCCTGAACTTTCCGAGAAGGAACAAACTGCGTACGACGCGATAGTTGCTCTTCCTTCTGTAAGTTCACTATCATTCTACGAAGATGGCATATTGATATCCGTAGACAGCCTTAAAGAAAATGTTGCAAACACAGTAGATTTATACGACAATCTATCAACAGCGGAAAAAGCAAATGTCGGAGAAGTTCTGACTTACAATATGAAGAGCACCGAAATACTCACAACGCTTCCGCCTGTTGTTGATGCAATGTGCAATGTATACGATGTACTTGATTTATCGATGAAGTTAAAAGATGTTGATGACAATGATATTGTAAACCATAAGTTTATAATTGATGTGTATGAGAGCATAAAAGATAACATTTCAACCGAAAATCTGCCTAATCCGTCAAATGTATACACTGAATACGAAGCCGCACTTTCGCTTTTCACATCTTCCGCTGCGAAAATTGCTGATAAATTAAGTGCAATGGATTACAGCGATAAAATAGAGAATGTTGCAAAACAAACAGAAGTTGCAAAACCATCCACCAAAGATAAGTATTACAATGAGTATTTGGAATGTCTATTAACTTACGCTAATGATTTATACGCTGATATGGAAGAAAATTGTACAGATAGATATAAAGAATATATGCTTCAGGAGTTAAATACAAAAATTGATAGCATTAAAGCATTGCAAAACAATATTTCTTCACTCCCAACATTTGAAGTAGGAGATATAATACGTGCAAGAAATTATACAATAACAGTTACAAGAAAATCAGTAGCGGACACAGCTTCCAAGATAAATGTTTATGTATACAATGAAAATGATTTAAAAAATCCAATAGACACAAGTGAACAAACTTATAAAGCATCATCACTAAAATTTAACATAACACTAACTGCATCAAAAACAAAATATCCATCAAACAAAAATATCGTTATAAACCTTACATATACATTAGATGGCGTGACTTACAACTTAGGTAGTCAAACAGTTTTTTGTAACAAGGAAATGGCAAATCCGTCATCATCTGTTTCATCTCCGGCACCATCAGGCACGGATAGTGCCAATGAACCCACAAACCCATCAGGAACAGTATTCCCTGAAATTGAGGATGACGATGATGTGAAAAAACCTGTTGCCCCTGAACAAAAAGAACTATTCAACGATATATCTAATTACACCTGGGCAAGCGAAGCAATTGAAGGTTTATACTATGCCGGAATTATAAACGGTATGGAAGAAGGCGTATTTAACCCGGCAGGCAGCGTTACACGTGAACAATTCTGTAAAATGGTAGTTCAATTATTTAATGTGTTAGATTATGAATCAGTAAGTGCATTTAATGATGTTGATACAAACGCTTGGTATGCTCCATACATAAGCTCAGCAATAAAATCAGGATATGTGCAAGGTCAATCCACTGAATATTTTGGCGTTGGTGAATCAATTATGCGTCAGGATATGGCAACAATTCTTTATCGTGCACTCGGCAGTCAAGGAAAAGCAACAGTTTTAAGCTTTAATGATAACGATAAGATTGCTGATTATGCCAAAGATGCAATCGCTGAATTCGTTGGATTGGGAATTATAAACGGCTACGAAGACGGAACATTTAATCCACGCGGTACAGCAACACGTGCAGAGGCCGCCAAGGTAATATGGGGTGTATACCAGATAATAAACAAATAATGTAATTTAGCTTACATACTAAAGAAACAGGCTTTTGCACTAAGCAAAAGCCTGTTTTAATATACGATAATTAAAGAATTTCTTTTCTGATTTCCTCAGCAGAAATAGGTAATAAGTAAGCAGGCGGAACATCAAATACTGTCTTACAACCCTTTAAGCCTTCCTTGTTCATTTTATATGCGGCACGTGCAAAAGCGACAAGAACAGATGCAGTAAACTCAGGATTAGAGTCCAGCTTTAAGCTATATTCGATAATATGCTTTTTGCTCTTATCGATACCTGTATTACCACTTCTGATAACAAAACCGCCGTGTGGCAAACCACTGTGTTCTCTTTCCATTTCCTCTGCGGTTATAAAGTTTACAGTTGTATCATAATCTGCAAAATAGTTGGGCATAGTCTTGATTTCATTTTCAATTCTGCTCTTATCAGCACCATATTCAGCTACAACATAGCAAACTCTTTTATGCTTTTCTCTTGTTGACAGTTCAGGATTTTCACCGCTTCTTACCGCTTCAAGTGCAGCCTCGATAGGAACAGTATACTGACGTGCATCCAAAACACCATCAATTCTTCTGACAGCGTCAGAATGTCCCTGGCTTACGCCCTTACCCCAAAATGTGTAGTCCTCACCATTTGGTAATAACGCTTTTGCATATAATCTGTTAAGAGAGAACATTCCAGGGTCCCAACCTACAGAAATCATAGCAATTTTATTTGCTTCTTTGGCTGACTTATCAACATTTTCAAAATGCTGCGGTATTTTTGCGTGTGTGTCAAAGCTGTCAACCACATTGAAATACTTAGCAAGTTCAGGAGTCTGAACAGGCAAATCAGTAGCACTTCCGCCGCACAGTATTACAACATCAATTTCATCTTTATAGTTCTGTATTTCATCAATTTTAAAGGTTTTAGCACCTGTTAATGTCTTAACGTCATCAGGATTACGTCTTGTAAATACTCCGAACAACTCAGTATCCGGATTGTCATTAACAGCACATTCTACGCCTTTACCTAAATTACCATAACCGGCAATTGCAATTTTAATTTTCATAAATAATCTCTCCTTTGCATATATGTACTTTTATATTATAACTTCCAACTCTATCAAAGTCAATAAATAAACAAAAAAATAACTCTTGAACATTCAAGAGTTATTTGGTTCCGGCGGCGACTTATGTTTCCGGACGGTCGCCCGTCAAGTATTTTCAGCGCTAAGAAGCTTAACTACTGTGTTCGGAATGGGAACAGGTGTGACCTTCTCGCTATTACCACCGAAGAAACGTTCCGTTTCATCATTGCCGGACTTAGTATGAGATTCATCTCTGCCGAGCCAATCAATACAATGAAACTTTACATTTGTTAGCGTACCGTTTCATCATTGCCGGACTTAATATGAGATTCATCTCTGCCGAGCTAATCAATACAATGAAACATCGCATTTGTTAGCGTTCCGTTTCATCACTTTTACGAAACTCTGTCTTTATCTGTTTTAAGATTGATAAAGAGAAGAATATTTCTTACTCACATTTGTTCTTGTTTAGGTCAAGCCCTCGACCTATTAGTATCAGTCAGCTAAATATGTTACCATACTTACACCCCTGACCTATCAACCACATAGTCTACGTGGGGTCTTACTTGTTTAAAACAATGGGAAATCTTATCTTAGGGTGGACTTCACGCTTAGATGCCTTCAGCGTTTATTCCTTCCGTACGTAGCTACCCAGCCGTGCCTTTGGCAAGACAACTGGTACACCAGTGGTACGTCCATCCCGGTCCTCTCGTACTAAGGACAGCTCCCTTCAAATTTCCTGCGCCCGCGACAGATAGGGACCGAACTGTCTCGCGACGTTCTGAACCCAGCTCGCGTACCGCTTTAATGGGCGAACAGCCCAACCCTTGGAACCGACTCCAGCTCCAGGATGCGATGAGCCGACATCGAGGTGCCAAACCTCCCCGTCGATATGGACTCTTGGGGGAGATCAGCCTGTTATCCCCAGGGTAGCTTTTATCCGTTGAGCGACGGCAATTCCACTCTCATACCGCCGGATCACTAACTCCAACTTTCGTTACTGCTCGACGTGTCTGTCTCGCAGTTAGGCTAGCTTTTGCGTTTGCACTCTTCGCACGATTTCCGACCGTGCTGAGCTAACCTTTGAACGCCTCCGCTACTTTTTAGGAGGCGACCGCCCCAGTCAAACTGTCCACCAGACATTGTCCCCTGACCGGATTCACGGCCACAGGTTAGAATTCCAGCATCACAGGGGTGGTATCCCAAAGGTGACTCCCTCAAAACTGGCGTCTTGAGTTCTCAGTCTCCCACCTATTCTGTACATGCAATACCGAAATTCAGTATCAAGTTACAGTAAAGCTCCATGGGGTCTTTCCGTCTAGTCGCGGGTAACCGGCATCTTCACCGGTACTACAATTTCACCGGGCGTGTTGTTGAGACAGTGCCCAAATCGTTACGCCATTCGTGCGGGTCAGAACTTACCTGACAAGGAATTTCGCTACCTTAGGACCGTTATAGTTACGGCCGCCG
>CACYTW010000123.1 GCA_902777435.1 uncultured Ruminococcus sp.
ATGTGGGCATCGTCCCCTACAAGATATAATGAATAATTAATAATTGTTGTGAATTTTCGCTAATCAGCGAAAATTATCCTAAATTATTCATCATTAATTATTAATTATTAATTTATATATTGGGTATCCATTATCCAATATACACCGCAAGGGAGCATTATTTAATATCATTTATATTATAAGGTGTTGTCTGATATACAAAATAGTTAAGCCAATTGGAGTATAACAGGTTAGCGTGAGAACGCCACTTCATCAACGGTTTTTTGGTGGGGTCATCATCAGGAAAATAGTTTTTGGGTACTTCAATGGGGAGACCTTTATCCAAATCTCTGAAGTATTCTCCTGCAAGGGTATCAGCATCATACTCTGAATGACCTGTTATAAAGAATTGACGTTCGCTCTTATTGGTTACAATATACACACCTGCCTCATCTGATTTGGCAAGTATTTCAAGTTCAGGCACTTTATTGATGTCTTCTTCATAAAAATCTGTATGGCGTGAGTGTGGAACATAAAATTCATCGTCAAAGCCACGCAGCAAAATTTTGTGTTTTTTTTCGGGTACCACAGTATGCTTGAATACACCAAACAGCTTTTTGTCGAGTGTATGCTTTTTTATACCATAGTGGTAGTAGAGTGCTGCCTGGGCACCCCAGCAAATATGAAACGTAGATGTGACGTTACGCTTTGACCATTCCATAATCTGACACAACTCATCCCAATAGTCAACTTCCTCAAACTCAAGTTTTTCAACAGGGGCGCCTGTGATTATCATACCGTCAAACTTCTGCTCCTTAAAGTCGTCAAATGTGCCGTAAAATGTTTCTATATGGCTCATAGATGTATTTTTGGAGTTATAACTTTGTGTGTGCATAAAGCTGACATCAACCTGAAGCGGTGAGTTGCCGAGCATACGCAAAAGCTGTGTTTCTGTTGTTATTTTGGTTGGCATCAGATTTAAAATTATTATTTTAAGGGGACGGATATCCTGTGTCAATGCGCGGTTTTCCGTCATTACAAATATATTTTCGTTGCCGAGCGTTTCGATTGCCGGTAAATTATCCTGTACTCTGATTGGCATAATTGCCCTCCTATCTGCCGTGTGTACGAGCGTTTGTTTTTCAATACACTATTATATCATATCAAATTACCTAAGTAAAGTAGTTTTTATATATAAAGTTAATGTAAACAATGTGATAAAATGTATTGCAAAATATCTTTTGTAATAGTATAATATATAATAAGCTATTATATATAAATATACATATGAGGTGTGTACTATTATGGAACAATTTTCGGTTACCCTATCTAAAATAATAGATAATATGAATCTTGAAACTCTGTATTGTCCTGACCGTGAGATTTTGGTTACTACGGCGGACTTGAACCGCCCCGGCTTGCAGATGACGGGGTTCTTTGATTACTTTGACGCTAACAGAATTCAGGTTTTCGGAATGGTTGAAAATACCTATCTTGCAACGCTTACATCAGAGGAAAGATATAAGGCACTTGAAAAGTTTTTTGAAAAAAGAGTCTGTGCGGTAGTCCTTACCCGAAACGGCAATGCAACGCCTGAGATGATGAAACTTGCCGAGTTATACGATACGCCTGTGCTCAGGACACCCCTTGCAACATCTAACTTTACGAGTGCTATTAATGCATTTCTGAATGTGGAGCTTGCCCCAAGAATTACAAGACACGGCGTATTGGTTGAGATTTACGGACAAGGTGTTTTCATTATGGGTGAGAGCGGCGTTGGTAAGAGTGAGGCGGCAGTTGAGCTTATTAAAAGAGGTCACCGTCTTATCGCGGATGATGCCGTTGAGATTAAGAAGGTTTCGTCTATCTCATTAGTTGGTTTTGCCCCTGATATAATCAGGCATTTTATTGAAATTCGCGGTATTGGAATTGTTGATGTTAAAAACATCTTCGGTATGGGTGCTGTTAAGGAGTCGGAGAAGATTGATCTTATCATTCATCTTGAAACCTGGGAGAGAGGTAAGCAATACGACAGATTAGGTCTTGTTGATGAATACACAAATATTTTAGGACTTGATATTCCGTCTTTGACAATTCCTGTCCGACCCGGCAGAAATCTTGCTGTTATCTTTGAGGTTGCGGCAATGAACAACAGACAAAAGAAGATGGGCTATAATGCTGCCGAGGAGCTTAATAAACGTCTTGCAGAGCATATCGGCGGTTTTTAATCTATAATGTTTTTGAAAAGGTGATATTAATATATGAATGAAATTATACTCAGATTATTGACGGAGGCTGTCGGTTCGGCGGGCATAGCAGTAGACGAATTGATGTCAAAACACACCACTTTCAGAATAGGCGGACCTGCGGATATTGTTGTCAGCCCTGAAAGTGTAAATCAATTAAAAACTGTTATGAGGATAATCAAACAATTTAACGTTCCGTACATTGTTATCGGAAACGGCTCCAACATACTTGTTGGCGACAAGGGTATAAGAGGTGTTGTTATAGAGGTATCCGGAAAAATGAACAGATGTGTTGTTGAGGGTACTAAGATTACTGCTGAGAGCGGTATTAAGCTTGGCGGACTTGCAAGTGCGGCACTCAACGCAAATCTCACAGGTATAGAATTTGCATCAGGTATACCCGGAACATTTGGCGGTGCCATTTATATGAATGCAGGTGCGTACGGCGGTGAAATGAAAGATGTTGTGGAAAGTGTTACCTATTATGATGTAGAGAGCGAAAAAATTGTCACAATTCCTGTTGACGAGTGCGGTTACGGTTACAGAAAGAGCATATTTACCTCAGGCGGCAAGATTATACTTTCGGCTGTTTTAAATTTGGGACAGGGTAATTATGACGATATTAAGCAGAAAATGGCAGAGCTTGCCAAGAAAAGAAACGACAAACAGCCTATTGACAAGCCGAGTGCGGGCAGTACATTTAAACGGCCCGAAGGTTACTTTGCAGGTACGCTTATTCAGGAGGCAGGGTTAAAAGGCACAAAGATAGGCGGAGCAGAGGTGTCGGAAAAGCACGCAGGTTTTATTATTAACAACGGCGGTGCAACAGCGGAGGATGTGAAAAGCCTTATTGAATATGTTAAAGGTGAGGTAAGCAAGAAGTTCGGTGTTACACTTGAACCTGAGGTTAGGTTTATAGGTGAATTTTAGAATTTTGCAACAAAAGAGGTGTTACTTTGAAATTTATTATTGTTACGGGACTCAGCGGAGCGGGAAAGACCCAAGCGGTAAAGGCTTTTGAGGATATTGGCGATTATTGTGTGGACAATATGCCGCCCGAGCTTATGCCGAAATTCGCTGAGATATACCACAAAAGCGCTGATGTAAATGATTGTGCAGTTTTAGTTTGCGACCTTCGCGGCGGAAGTATGTTTGACAAGCTCAACGAGGGTTTAGATGAAATGGCTGAGCTTGGATACGAATATGAGGTTCTGTTCTTAGATGCATCAGACGAGGCGTTGATCAGACGTTACAAGGAAACAAGGCGTGAACATCCCCTGTCGTCAGGTGGAAGAATTATTGACGGAATTAAAAAAGAGCGTGAAATACTGAGCAAAATAAAGAACAAGGCAAATAAGATAATTGATACGTCAACTCTGTCTGCTTCTCAGCTTAGACAAAAAATAAAACTTATGTACAGTAATGGCTCTGAGTTTGGAGAAATGCTTGTACACGTTATATCTTTCGGCTTTAAGTATGGTATACCTCTTGACTCTGATTTGGTATTTGACGTGAGATTTCTGCCTAATCCGTTTTATGTCCCCGAGCTAAAAGAACACACAGGTCTTGAAACCTGTATAAGAGATTATGTTATGGACTCTGAGGTGAGTCACGAGTTCTTGAAAAAGCTCACAGATTTAGTCAAATATATGATACCTCAATTTATAAAAGAAGGAAAGACTCAGCTTATTATTTCGGTAGGCTGTACAGGCGGACATCACAGAAGTGTAACCATTGCAGAGGCACTTTACAACGAGGTTAAGGCTATGGGAAAGAACGTTATGGTTTCGCACAGAGATATTAAAAGAGGAATTTGATAAGCGAAAGGAAAATCGTTTATGAAAAAAGATGTTTTTGAACCGAGTATTGTATCCATAGGCGGCGGAACAGGTCTGTCAACAATGCTGAGGGGACTTAAAAAATACACTCATAATATCACTGCTGTTGTAACGGTTGCTGATGACGGCGGCGGCAGCGGTATGCTTAGAACGGACTTGAATATGCCTCCGCCGGGTGATATAAGAAACTGTATTCTGGCATTGTCTGAGATGGAGCCTATTATGAATGATTTAATGAGATACAGGTTCACAGAGGGAATGCTTGCGGGACAGAGCTTTGGAAATCTGTTTCTTGCCGCTATGACAGGGATAAGTGACGGTGACTTTGTTTCGGCAGTAAAGCAGGTCAGCAATGTTTTGAAAGTGACGGGTACTGTATATCCTGTTACCGATACCGATGTTGAGCTTGTGGCAGAGCTTGAAAGCGGACAGCTTATTTTAGGCGAGTCTAACATTGGCAAAGCTGTATCTGAATACGGAAGCAGAATAAAATACGTATATTTGAGAACAAAAAGAGGAAAAGTTGCAAGGCTTTTACCTGAGATAAAAGAGAAAATTAAAAACGCAGACATAATTACATTGGGACCGGGAAGCCTTTACACAAGTATTTTATCGGCACTCGGTGTAAACGAACTTGTCGACGAGATTTGCAATGCTGACGCTCCTGTTGTTTACATAAATAATGTTATGACACAGCCGGGTGAAACAGACGGATATACGGCATACGACCACATTCGTGCTATTTTAGAAAACACCTGTGATGACTTTATCGACTATTGCATT
>CACYTW010000124.1 GCA_902777435.1 uncultured Ruminococcus sp.
ATACGGAACTGCGTTATATTACAGGCTATGAGGTATCGGGTGTAATGGTCGATGTGCGTTATATCTTGAAGGATGAGGGAATGAGATATGATATATACTCACCGGCTGAAACGATAAATGCGCACATACTTCTACCTAAAGATAGAATATGCAGCAAGCTTTTGATAAATTCAGAGCAAAAAGACTTTGAAATAAGTGTGGTTGGAAACTCAAAATATGTTGATTTTAAAATAACTGATAACAACGGTAAAAAAGTCAGCATCGAAATTTTGTTTTAAGTTCTGGGTTTAAACTTTATTAAGGAAAAGTTTTAAAAGATTACAAAATAAAGATACATAGATAAAATAGACCGGCATTAAAAATGTCGGTCTAAATTTTTGAAAATAGTTTTACAATGCAGATATACTATGGCTTGAAAAGAAGGGCTATAAAGCTGTGAAGAAAATATTTTTAAGAATAATCCGAATATAACAACCGTGCATATTTGCTTGGCAAAATCCCCATCTCCTTTTTAAATATTTCAGAGAAATAGTTGTAATCGCCAAAGCCGGATTTGATTGCCGCATCCGCAACGGATAAGCCGGATTTCAGTAGTTGTGCAGCACAATTTACACGTTGCTTTCTTATATACGTTGCAATTCCTGTACCGTAACTTTCACGGGAAATCTTATATAGTTTGTTTCGGCTTATACGAAAATGTGTACAAAGAGCATCAACAGATAAGTCGGCGGTTAAGTTTTTTGTTATATATGTTGATATAAGTGCGGCAAGACAATCATCATTTACTCGCACCAAGCGGTTTGCCCATAGATAACAGGCACAAGCCTCCATAATATTTACAGCCGCTTCAATCTGCTTTCTGTTTTTTGTTACTAATTTATCGTATTCTGCATTTAGATCACGTTCACTGTGATTGCTTGCATATCTTAAAATACTGTTTTTTTTTTTTAAAATAATCCCCTTCATCTTTAAAGGAGCAATAGACTCAATAAGACCGGCATGACAAGTATAAGTGTAAATCGCATTGGTCTTTCGGCAAACAGAACGTGCGTTTTTATCACACATTTTGCACAACTCGTTAAAAGCATCATTTTTCCTAAGCTCACCGCAAAACCCGCTGTCATCGTTGGGCACAGATATGATTTTATTGAAATCATCATCAAACATTACAATACGAATTTTTGTAAGTGTGTAGAAATTAGCCATTATTTCCCGAAGTTTTTCGGTGTCAAATGTTATATTCATATCAAACATTCCTTTCGGTACGAATTCCGAGATTTTGGGATGAATATGTCTATCATCAACATACAAAATATGCTACAATCATTATATTAAATATTTTACTGTATGTCAATAGTCTGCTGATAAGGAGGATAAAAAAATGGTATTGGATTTTTCACAAAATAACCTTTTTGCCGTTTTTGAAACTACGGAAACAGGTATGGTTGCATTGAAACATTTTTCGTCATTACCAAATTCGGATCCGGAGAAAAAAGAGTATGTTATTTCCGATGTTCACATCTGCGGCGAAAAGTATGATGCACATTTCGGAGCAAAACATATCGGTGAATCGGGAACGGTGAGTTTGAAATATCAAAAACATAATTATTATGAAAACGAAAACGGAAATAAGTTAGAGTTTTTGCTTAAGGATGACAAGATAGAGGTTGTTGTACACTATCAGTTCTATAAAGGGATTTCGGCTGTCAGAGCGTGGAAAACGGTTACTAATATTTCAGAAGATAAGGTCGGTTTGGAGTATGTATCGTCATTTTCGTATACGGGAATTAATGAGGAAAATTTAAAGCTGTTGATACCTCATAACTCATGGTGCAGCGAGGTTGATTGGGAGGAATTTACTCCCGAGCAGCTCGGTATGAAAAAGTACAGAGCAAATCTGTCTAAAAGAATATCAATATCAAATACAGGCTCTTGGTCGGCACAGGAATATTTGCCTATGGCTGCTGCGGTAAGCGATAACGATACTCTTATTTGGCAAATCGAAAACAACGGCTCTTGGCAATGGGAAATAGGCGAAATGGATAATTTGCTTTATCTTAAATTGTCCGGACCCAATGAACAGGAAAATTCGTGGTACAAAGAGCTTTTGCCGGGTGAGAGTTTTGAGAGCGTGAAGGCATGTGTAGCTGTAGGAAGAAACTTTGATGCAGCACTCGGAGCATTGACGGAGTACAGGAGGAAGATATTTAACAACAATAGCGCAAATAAAAAGCTTCCGATAATATTCAATGACTATATGAACTGTCTGTGGGCAGACCCAACGGAAGAAAAAATGTTACCGATTATAGATAAAGCCGCAGAGCTTGGCTGTGAATACTATTGTATGGATGCAGGTTGGTATGCGGATGGAACTTGGTGGGAAACCGTTGGTGAATGGAAAGAGGAAAGAAAAAGGTTCCCTAAAGGTATCAAAAAGGTCTTTGATTATATAAAAGATAAGGGTATGATGCCTGGAATATGGCTTGAAATTGAGGTAATAGGAATTAATTGTCCAATATTGAAAGAATTTGATGATGATTGTTTCTTTATGCGGCACGGAAAGCGTGTTGTAAACAGAGGAAGATACCAGCTTGATTTCAGGAATGAAAAAGTACGCCGTTTTGCATCGGATACAGTAGCAAGAGTAGTTGAGGATTACGGAGCGGAGTATATAAAATTCGACTATAACACTACACCGGGTGTTGGTACGGAAGTGAATGCAGATAGTTTTGGTGATGGATTATTGGAGCACAATAGAGCGTACCTTGATTGGATAAGAGAACTAAAAGTAAAATATCCAAATTTGATAATAGAGAACTGTTCAAGCGGCGGCCTCAGAATGGACTATGCAATGCTTTCGGAGCATCATATACAGTCCGTTACCGACCAAGAAGAATTTGCAAAGACAGCACATATTGCAGCGGCGGCACCTACAGCAGTGCTGCCGGAACAATCGGGAGTATGGGCATATCCGGTTGCAAAGGACAATGAAGATGCTGTTGCGGTAAATATGGCAAGTGCGATTTTGCAAAGGATGTATTTGAGTGGTCAGATTCTTGAACTGGACGAGGACAGAATAGAACTTGTAAAAGAAGGAATAGAGGTATATAAAAGTATAAGAAACGAGATATCATATTCCATTCCATTTTATCCTATCGGGATTCCAAATCATAAGAGCGATGTAATTTGTTTAGGTTTTAAATATCCTAATTGCAGCCGTATTTTGTTGTCAAACTTTGATAACAAAGACAGAGAAATTAATATACCGATAAAATATGAAAAGGTTAAGATACTGTATCCGTCAAATACAAAAGCTACGTTGTCGGATGCTGATAATGGAATTAATGTAAGAATTCCGACAGAGTGTACGTCGGTCATAATAGAAACCAATTAAAAAAAGGAGGTTATTAAAATGAAATTTGCTTTATATTTTGGAAACAGAGGCTTTATGCCTGCAGAACTTATTGAGGGTGCAAGAAATGATATGGTTAAAGCGGTAACGGATGCCGGCTATGACTACATAATGATGGATAAGGATGCAACACGCTACGGAGCAGTTGAAACCCGTGAAGAGGGTAGACTCTACGCAAAGTGGCTCAAATCTCACGAGGGCGAATATGACGGAGTTATTCTATGTATGCCAATATTTGTTGATGAGAATGGTGCTATTGCCGCACTGCAGGATGCAGGAGTGCCTATTCTTATGCAGGCATATCCGGATGAGATAGGAAAAATGGATTTTCAGCACAGACGAGATGCGTACTGTGGTAAATTCTCAGTAACCGATGTATTTGAGCAGTATAAAGTACCATATACCGTTATGAAGCCCCATGTTGTACATCCTCTCACTTCTGCATTTGCACAGAATCTCCGTGATTTTGCGGCAGTATGCCGAGTAGTAAATGGTATGAAGCGTTTTAATATCGGATGTATCGGTGCAAGAACAACCGCATTTAAGACGGTCAGATTTGATGAGTTGACAATGCAGCGTCACGGAATAAATGTAGAGAGCTTTGACCTTTCGGAACTGTTTGAATTTGTTCGTGCAAAGGCTGATAATGATAGAAAGGTACTCGAAAAGAAGGCAGTGCTTGAAAACTATACAGACTTCTCAAATGTACCGGAAGATAAGAAGATTATGCTTTCAAAAATTAGTGTTGTAATTGATGAATACATAGACGAATATCATCTTGATGCAATAGCACTTCGTTGCTGGAATGAGATGGAAACATACTTGAGAGTCTGCCCGTGTGTACTCATAAGCGAGCTTAACGACAGAGGCATTGTAGCCTCATGTGAAATTGATATGTGCTCGGCAATTACAATGCGTGCGTTGTCGCTTGCAACAGAAGGACCTGCTGCTTGTCTTGATTGGAATAATAACTATGGTGATGATCCGGATAAGGTTATTCTTTTCCACTGTGGCTCAACAGCACAAAAGCTAATGGACGGAAAGGGAACAGTTACATCACACAAGATGTTTGATAAGGGCGATCCCGGCAGCGGTTGGGGAACAAATGAGGGTCGAATTGCAAAATTCCCGATGACCTTCTCAAACTGTAAGACAGAGGATGGGAAAATCACAATCTATTTCAGTGAAGGTGAGTTTACGGGCGAGAATATTGAAAAGGAATTTTTCGGCTGTGGCGGTGTTGCTAAAATTGATAATTTACAAGATAAGCTATTGAAGCTTGCAAGAGGTGGATTTAAGCATCATACGACCGTTGCAAACGGTCATGTTAAGGCTATACTTGAAGAAGCATTTAAGTATTACCTCAAGTATGATGTTGTAAGTATAGAGGACTGATAAAATGAATATTGGTGGACTTGATGTAGGAACAACAGGCTGTAAGCTGAGTGTGTATAGTGATACGGGCGAATTTATCACAAGTGTGTATAATGAATATGATGTCACAAGAGTAGATGGCGAGCATGAAATTGATGCACGTGTGATATTTGATGCTGTATGCAAGGTTATAAAGAAATGTGCGGAGCAATGCGATATTGATGCAATAGGTGTTACAACATTCGGAGAAACCTTTGTAATATTGGATAAAGACGATAAGGTGTTATTGCCGTCAATGCTCTATACCGATCCGAGGGGAAAAGCGGAATGTGACGAGCTTTGCAAGGCTTTGGGTGAGAAGAAAATAATATCAATTTCAGGTGTAAAGCCTCATATTATGTATAGCTTGCCCAAAATTATGTGGATACGAAACAACAAGCCTGATGTGTATGATAGAATAAGTCATATACTTCTTATGGAGGATTATATAATCTATATGCTTTCGGGCATCCCACAGATTGATTATTCGCTTGCGGCAAGGACAATGGCATTTGATATACGAAACAAATGCTGGAGTAAGGAAATACTTGATGCGGCAGGTGTGGATGTGTCGCTTCTTTCAACACCTGTGCCCACAGGAACTCTTGCAGGAGAGATAAAGAACGAGCTTGCGGAGAAATTGGGCTTAAGGGACGGAGTAAAGCTTATAAACGGGGCGCATGACCAAGTAGCATCGGCAGTAGGTTCGGGAGTATTTGAAAATGGTCAAGCGGTTGACGGAACAGGTACGGTGGAATGTATCACTCCCGTATTCAATAAAATCCCCGAAAACGAAAAGCTGTATGAGGGTGGCTATGCAGTTGTGCC
>CACYTW010000125.1 GCA_902777435.1 uncultured Ruminococcus sp.
TTTTATACCCTTTATGTCATTGAAGTATTCGGTTTCTTCAGGTCTTCCCAAAACTTGGTATGGGTGAATTGAAATTCCGTCAAAGTAATCTGCCGCACCAAGATCCATACATTCTCTTATGAATTTATAAGGTTGTACATTCGCGGTACAGAACGCATAGACCCTCGCATCGGGAATATGCTTTTTTATCACAGGATAAGCCTCTTTTAAAAGTCTTACATATTGTTCCGCTGTGAGCCTACCGGCGTTATATACAAGGTTAAGCTCGTTTCCTATTTCAAAATCCTTGTTCCCGTATTGCTTGTGCTGGATGGCAAGATTTTCAACATAATCTCTCCAATGGCCTATCTCGCTGTCCGATACAGGTATTTCTTCCTTATTGTAAAGCCATGTTCTTGTACCAACCGTAACAAAGTTTTTCTGACCGTTTTCGTAAATCTTAGGTATAAACAAGTTATGGGGATATGGAAATTCATAAACACCCGGGTTTTTTTCAAACCAATCCCAGTTACAGGATTCTCTTATATGCTTGAAGCCTGCATCCGCAAACATATCCAAAACCTCGTCATATCTGTCCATTCCCCTTCCGTTTTGGAAGTGGTTGTTTAAACCCATCTGCTCATTAAAGACTCCGTCAGGGGGACCATTCAAGCGGGATATTCTCGTGGTCTTTTCCACTACCTCACCGCTTTTCTTATCGGTTAGCTTAAAATATACATTATAAACTGCAAATTCATCTAATTTAAATTTATATTCCTGCTCTTTAATTTCATTTCCGCTTATAGTAAAATCATCTGTTGTTTCATATTTCAATTTTCCGCTTTGAGTATATACCTTTAAGCTTGCTGTCATCTCCTTTGAGGTTTCATGTGCATTCGCAAACTTTACCTTAATATTTGCATTTTCATCAAAGAAGGCATGACCGATTTTATCTATTATTAACTCTGTATTAACAGGTGTCTCAATCTCCGGCGGAATATACTCACAAAAATCAAAACCTGTTTTGTATCCGTTCTTCGGGGCATAGCCGACATAAATATTATCAAATCTTACATCGGCACCTATACCCTTTGCAACATGAGCCATAGAGAAGCAGCAGAACTTGTCAAAGGTTTCATAAACCGTCTGTGTTCCCATAAGCTTACCGTTTACATAGTAATCCATCACCTTTTCATCAAGGTTAAGCCATAAATCCACATGATGCCATTCGTTTGCCTTATAGTTTGTTGCCTGCAAAGTGTCAAGCTGCCAATTGTAAAGCTGTTTAAATGACTGGATTTGGCCACCTGTTCTATATATCAAGGTGTCATACCATTTGCCTTGCGGCGCTTGCGTACCCGTTAATCCTACACTGTATATTCTCGCATAGGATTCGTTGAACTTATCAGCCTTATAGTCCCAACTGATTACAACATTTCCTTTGGTCAGCTCCCTTTTGGTGTTAACCAAAAAGCTTGAAGCCTCCTCCATCTTTAACACCATGTTGTGCGTCTCGTCATCGACCACCGTTGAAGTCACGCCATTCAATGCTGTAAATGCATTGTCATCCTTTGCATCGCCTGTATATTTAAATAATATCTCAGGCATTGTGCTTACCTCATCTCCTTCAGCCGAGGCATACAGGCTCGGCCAAAGTGAGAATAACATCGCTGCCACAAGCATCAACGACCAGCCTTTTAGTTTTTGCGTCATACGCATCATCCTCCTTATCTTGTTTTATAGTTATTTTTATAATAAAATATAATTAACTGATTAATAATTTACCAATTTCGTAAGATGTGGATTCACTCTGATTTTCTTGACATTTCCATTCACATTACAGCACTTAACGCCCTCAGGCAGGATAATCTTTGGCTTATCCGTTCCCTTTTCTGCCTCAACCTCAATAACTCCGTATGGCGTGGGGTACTTTGTCTTTATGTATTCAAGCCCGCCCAAATCGGGATTTATGCTTACACTTCTGCATCCGGGCTCTAATATCTCGATGCCTGTCACTGTCTGACTTAAGAAGGAGGTAGGGCCGCTTGCCCAGCCGTGACACAGACTATGTCTGAAGCCCTTGTAGCAAAACTTTCCGAAGTCACCATGCACATCTATCATTCCGTCGGGAACAAGCTTATCTATCCCAACAGTTTTTTCCGTAACCCAATCCATATCAAAATCTTCCCAAAAGGTTGTGGCTCCTAAGTCAAGCATTGCGCCCCAATATTCCCTCATTATATTAATTGCCTCAGCGGTATATCCCCCTTTGGAAATTGCACGCAATACATATCCCCCAATGAAGGTGGACAAGCCCTTTGCGCCGCCCTTCATCAACAGCTTTTCTGAAATTTCCTTAAGGTCTATACCCCCTGCCAATGCATACAAAGCGGCTATTTGCTTATTTCCGGCTAATTCAAGCTTCTTCTTCAGCAGAATATCCGCATACCGTCCGCACTTTTCCGCAAGGGCTTCGTTGTTTAAGCATTTGCAGAGATAGACACCCGACTTCAAACCCAAAATTGTAACACTGTACGCACCTATTATCTCGTCAGGTGTATCCTTTGAACTCCAATCGCAAAAATACATCGGATAGTCCAAATCGCCCTTTTCGGATATGCAACCCATAATCTTTTCAAGGGTCTTAAAGATATAATCCGAACGCTCTGACAAATATTGATAATCTCCGTTTTGCATATACCACGTTTTTTGGTTTATTATCCACCAGCTTGTATATGTGGGGTGTGCGTTCATCCACCCTGTCCGTGTGTCGTTCATTATAAAATCCAGGCTTTTGGGCACAACCTCATTGTATCCGAAAACACTGCATATTGTCAGATTTTCGGGATGCATATCCCCAATCCATACAAGTCTGTCACGTTTTATCCCGTCCCAGAGGTATTCCTGCATATTAAGATGTGCAGTATATGCACCTGTTTTCCAGATTTTGTTTATCTTCTCGTCATTACACTCAAAGCTTCCCACATAATCTATATCTCGGTATGTAAATGTCCCCTGTACGGTTTTTAAATATATATCATCATCTGCCTGAATTTTCACAAATCTGTATCCTGTATCACCAAGCTTCACATTCGTTGCCCCGTTGGAAACAAAGGACAAATCCCTCACAGAATGATCTCTTCCCGCGTTTTTCTCGCCTACCGCACTTAACGCCTCCATTACACTTTCCCCAAAGGTAACATTAATTGTTCTGTCATCACAAAAATGCTTTTCAAGAGTAATATCTATCCCTCCGTTAATTTCACAGCCCATATCAAGGATAACATATCCGCCCTTATGTATATGACAAATTTCAAAGTCACCGAACACAAAAGCCTGTCTCGGTTTTTCCGCTAAAAGACTCTCTGCGTTATCCGCCTTGCTTGCAGCGGCTATTCGCTGAGGCATTATATACCTCGTCACCGTTTCATTTTGACTTTTGCTACATTTTAAATCTTCTATCATTCTCTCACCCACAAGTCATATTTATTGATATAAACTTTAGATTATCCTTACAACAATAAAATTGTATGCAACTTTTAATAAAAAAACTGCTTCTTGTTGAAATTAAACAACTAATCCATTTGCTAATAAAAGTTATTTTATCATATTTACTCTTTACATCCTCTAATTTTCACTATATAATTCTATTATATATTCTATATTTTAATATAGAAACTTTGTTTTTTCAACCTGTAAACTTTTCCAATATGGTAGGTGAATTTTAGATGTCTAAGCAAAACGCTGATAACAAATATCAAACTTTAGACTTTAATCGAGGATTTAAAATAGATAATCCAACCCAATTTGCTGTAAGTTCATCAAGCACAGATGCCTTACCCCATTCTCATACTTTTATTGAGCTTATGTATGTAAAGTCGGGCACTATCGCACACGCTATTAACTTTGGAAAGCCCACTATATTGAAAAAAGGGGATTTTATGCTGATAGACACGGATTCTGTCCACGAGTACATCAATACGGATAAGCAACCCTGCGAAATCGTAAACCTTGCATTTACAGGCAATTTTATAGACAGAAGACTGACTACAAACTCTAAGCTTGCAAGCATTTTCCGCAGCAACAAGCTCGGACTTAACGCAGTTTATTCTCCCCCACTGGAAATAATTATGCACGATGAAGATAAGAGCATTATAAACACAATTGCACTTATAAAAAATGAGTTTAATCGTAATGACGAGTTATCCGCAAATATATTGCGTCATTTGACTATATCCATTCTTGTTTCAATGACGAGAATTCCTCACGGCAACAGCAACCATTATATGAGCGATATTGTCGCTTCAATGATAAGCTATATCGAATCACATTATACCCAAAAAAATATTTTGCAGGATGCAGCAACAGAGTTAAACTATTCCGTTGCATACCTCTCCAATAGATTCAGCAGCGAAGTCGGAGTAACCTTTAAGGAATATCTTCAAAACTATCGCATTGATGTGGCAAAACAGTTACTTAATATGTCCACTATGAGTATTTCAGAAGTTTCCGCCGCCGTTGGATATACCGATTGCAAATATTTTACGTTACTTTTTAAAAAATCTACAAATATAACTCCTCGGGAGTACAAGGAAAAGATT
>CACYTW010000126.1 GCA_902777435.1 uncultured Ruminococcus sp.
ACGACTATCTTGATGTGATTACTCCGAGAGGCGGCGCAGGTCTTATACGTGCTGTTGTAGAGAACGCAACCGTTCCTGCAATCGAAACGGGAACAGGCAACTGTCACGTTTACGTTGACAGCTCTGCCAATCTTGAAATGGCAAAAAATATTGTTATCAACGCAAAGACACAGCGGCCCTCCGTCTGCAACGCAGAAGAAAAGCTGTTGATTAATAAAGAGGTTGCAGAGGAATTTCTGCCCATTATCGTGCCTGAACTCACTTCAAGAGGTGTGGAAATCGTCGGTGACGAAACAGTTTGTTCTATGTTCCCTGACTCCACCCCGGCTAACGAGGAGGATTGGTCAACCGAATACTTATCCCTTAAAATAGGAATAAAGATTGTGGACAGCATTGACGAGGCAATCACACACATAAATAAATATAACAGCGGTCACTCCGAGGCAATAATTACTTCAGACTATAACGCATCACAGAAATTCCTTGATGAGATCGATGCCGCCGCCGTATATGTAAATGCCTCCACAAGATTTACCGACGGCTTTGAATTCGGCTATGGTGCTGAAATCGGAATAAGCACACAGAAGATACACGCAAGAGGTCCAATGGGACTTGAGGCTCTGACATCAACCAAATTTATAGTATACGGAAACGGTCAGATAAGACAATAAGGTATGAAAATGGGCTATCTCACTAACAAAGTGAGATAGCCCTCTGTTTACTAAGTATTCAAATTAATTACATATTCAGGCTTGAAAATGGGACATAGTCCAATCCAAGAGATTTCATATAGTCATCATAGTATCCCAAAGATTTGATACCTGTGGTTGTCTTATCGAGAGACGCAAGAACAACGCCCTCTCTTGAAACAGTGAAGCCTGTATATCTTACAACCATACCTGTCGGATTTTCTGTTCCGAACTGTTCTGTCCAATACTGACTGACATACTCAGCATATTCTGTATTTTCTGATATAGAAGTTTCTTTAGGCGTACAGAAGAAAATCTTTGCATAATCACCTACTGCGTTCTCTGTAAGAGATCTCAAATAATAGCTTCCGTTTTCATTGCAAATCACACCATATACAGAGCATAACGTGGCATTTGGCAAGCCTGTCATTTCCGAAACAGACACATTGTATGTATCCTTTTCATTAGGAATAATTATTGCAGAACGTGTGGGGTTATCCCAATTTATGCTTGCGTCAAACGCCTCAGAAATAGCACGCAGAGGAACATATGTTCTGTCATTGTGAATCATAGGTACAACCTCAAGCTGTATGGTTTCACTCTCGTCACTTGCCTCGCCGTTCTCTATTCTGTATTTAGCCATCAATCCGTTTCCTATCTGAAGAACCAACAATGTGTCATAGTTCACAATCTGAATAGTGTTTGTTTTACCAAACCAGAACACAGTTGCATCAAGAGCCTCAGACACAGCACGCAGAGGTATCATAGTACGTTCTTCATATATAAACGGAGCGTTGTCCTCTTCAAAAAAAAGCTTTTTTCCGATAACTACATTTGCATCACCCGTTGCAAAAGCCGGCATCATAACAGAACTCAATAAAACAGATATAGATATCAAACAAGAACCGATTCTCGAAAACTTTTTCATAATAATCTCCATTCCTTTCGTTTCAATATCTCTATTATATAACATATGCAGTTGAATTGCAATATAAAATTTATTAAATTAATGTAAATCTTATCGCAAAATCAGATAAACTTTGCAAAGAATATTATTTATCCGACTTTATTTCTGTCCACAAGTCCTGCATAAGTTTATTTGCCTCAGGGCTTAAGTTTTTGAAAACAGTTGTATGCATATCCAAATATTCATCATCAGGATATGAAATGCCGTTGTTTTTAATCTCATCATCCAACATATCAAATGTTGCTGCATTCGGTGTTGAATAGCCGATATACTCAGCAATCTCAAGGGCGACTTCAGGCTCTGTTAAAAAGTTTATATACATTTCAGCCGCCTCTTTCTGCTTGGCACCCTTAGGAATACATATTGCGTCTACAAAGAGGTTTGTACCGCTCTTTGGCATAACAAAGCCTAAGTTGTCGTATTCGCTCATCAATGTTACAGCATCACCTGCATAGTATGGGGCAAACATAGCCTCACCTGCACTCATCTTGTCAAAGATTTCGTCCATTACATATGCCTGTACAATACTCTTTTGCTCTTTTAACTTTTCAGCAGAGTCTCTCAGCTCACCCTCATCCTCGGTGTTAAGGGAATAACCGAGCATTGTTTCCGCTATTGCAAATGCATCTCTGGGGTTATCAAACATCAGTATGTTGTCTTTGTATTCTGAATTCCACAATACATCCCAATCAATTTCGTCTTCACTTAAATCTACGGTATCTTTATCATAGATTATGCCGACAGTACCCCAAGTATAAGGAACGCTGTATCTTTCTTCAACGTCATACTCTAACTTTTTGAACTTATCCATAATATGCTTGTAATTCGGAATGTTATCCATATTGATTTCTTCAAGCATATCTTCAGATATCATTCTTGAAATCATATAGTCAGAAGGAATAATGATATCATAGTTTGCCGCTCCGGCTTTGAGCTTTGCATATAACTCCTCGTTTGTTGCATAGGTACTGTAATTTACTTTTATTCCCGTAAGCTTTGTGAACTCCTCGTTAATATTCACAGAACCGTCAGCACCGTCAGGGATATATTCACCCCAATTATATACATTTATTGAAATTCCGTCATCTTTGAACTTCTGATAATATTCGGCATCCTCAACGCTTATATCAGCCGCAGTCTTGTTGTTTCCGCAACCCGTCAAGCAACCTGCAAAAATGCAGCCTGCCAAAAATACAGTTAAAAATCTTTTTAAAGTCATCTCAATCATCCTTTCAATTTTTTATTCAACAATTTCAGCAGAGTCATCATCTGCATATTTTTTAACATTCAAATTTCGTCTTTCCATAATGTTCTTAACAACAAGAACTATAACAACCACGACAAAAATGATTGTTGACAAAGCATTAATCTCAGGACTTACCTTTCTTCTTGTCATAGAATATATTGTTATAGGCAGGGTCTGCGACGTAGGTCCGCTGGTAAAATAACTTATTACAAAGTCATCAAGAGAGAATGTAAAAGCCATCAAAAAACCCGATATAATTCCAGGCATAATTTCGGGCAGTACGACCTTGATGAATGATTTAAAGGGTCCGCATCCCAAATCCTGTGCCGCCTCGTAAATATGCGGTGTCATTTGTCTGAACTTAGGCATAACATTAAGCACCACATAGGGAACATCAAATGTAATATGTGCTATCAGCAACGTTGTAAAGCCGAATTCCATACTCATTCTCGCCTTGAAGAACACAAACAACAGCATAAGCGATACACCCGTAACTATCTCGGGGTTGATAATCGGAATATTATTAACACCAAGCACTGTTGTCTTTCCGAACTTCCCCATACGGCTTATTCCTATTGCCGCCAATGTTCCAAGCACTGTGGATATAATGGACGCACATACCGCAATAATTATTGTATTGCCGAGAGATTTTAGTATCAATTCGTTTTCAAACAGCTTTACATACCATTCCAGAGTAAAACCCGATAGTACCGAACGGCTTTTGGTTGTGTTAAAAGAAAACACGATCATCACAAATATCGGCACATACAGAAAAAGCAAAACGAGGGACACATAGAGCTTAGATAATTTTTTCATTTAATCAAGTCCCTCCTTACAATAAAACTCTGTCGTCATCAGACGAATCAAGCTGATGCATTACCGCCATAATTATCAGAACAATAACCATCAACACAAGTGATATTGCCGCTCCTAAGTTGGGATTGTATGCGTTTCCGAGGAACTGCATCTCAATCAAGTCGCCTATCAGCATATTTCCGCCGCCGCCCAACATTCTTGAAATAATAAATGTACTGATTGCCGGCACAAAAACCATTGTAATCCCCGACATTATTCCCGGAATGCTGAGAGGTACAACAACACGGAACATTGCCTTTATACGATTACAGCCTAAGTCCGATGCCGCCTCTAAAACACTCGGGTCGATTTTCTCCATTACGGAATACAACGGCAAAATCATATACGGCAAATAGTTATATATCATACCTAAAATAACAGCACCGACTGTATTGAGCATTTTGAAGGGTCCTAAGCCAATCAATCCAAGCAGGTGGTTAATAAGCCCCTCATTGCCGAGCAATGTCATCCACGCATATGTTCTGAGCAAAAAGTTCATCCACATAGGAAGCATAACTATCATAAGCATAGTACTCTGAGTTTTTTTACTCATTCTCGACAGTATAAACGCCAACGGATACGAAATAAGCAAGCATATAATAGTTGCAACAGCCGCCATCCATATGGAGCGGATAAAAATATCACTGTATTGTCCGACGCTTTTTATGTATTCAAGTGTGAACTTGCCGTTATCGCCGAAAAAAGCAAAGTAGGCAACCATCAAAAGCGGAACGACGACAAATACGGCAACCCACACAAT
>CACYTW010000127.1 GCA_902777435.1 uncultured Ruminococcus sp.
AAGATAACGTTTCGCCCGAAAAGGCACACGCCTATGCGGAAGAACTAACGGCAAAATTATTTCAAAATTACGAGTGCGTGATTGCCACGCATACGGATACGCAAACGGTACATAGCCATATCATTATAAATGCAGTAGACCCGATAACGGGGAGGAAACTACAGTTCAGTAAGCAAGATTACGTGAACATGAAAGACGAAGCGAATAGGCTTGGCAAGAAGTACGGGTTTAGCGAAACGGATTTTAGAAAGCGTGGTAAAAACAGTAGAACGGCAGTTGAGAAAAAGATTATGCTCAATCGTTGTTGGCATTGCTCCAATACTGAGGCTATTAAAAACGCGGTTATGCACGGCAGAGGAATAGCGGCTCTGTCTTCTATGATTATAGAAAAAGAGTGCACTGACGGCAGCCTTGTAACCCTTGATGTGCCGGGACTTCCGTTAAACAGAATGATAAATCTTATATACCACAAAAATAAGTATATATCGCCCGGCATTAAAGCAATGCTTGATGTATGCGAAAAATATGAACCAACTCGGTAACGATAAGACGGTGTGCGAATTTAATGTTCGTATACTGTTTTTTTGAAATTTTTTCTAATTTTCTATTGACAAATACAGTTAGTTATGATAAACTAACTAATGCGTGGTTAGTGGATGCTAACTATTATTTTTGCTTTGCAGTTAGATTAAACTAACGGAATGGAGGATATATATGATGCCATTATCACTTGCAGATGTTGGAGAGGAAAACACCATAAAGAAAATCGGGGGAAATACGGAAGTAAAAAAGCACCTTGAAAACCTCGGTTTTGTTGTGGGAGGAAATGTTAAGGTCATTAGTGCATTAGGGGGGAATGTTATTGTAAATGTCAAAGAGTCGCGTGTTGCCATCAGCGAAGAAATGGCGAGAAGGATTATGGTTTAAATAGTATTTTATAGGAGGAAGAAAACTATGAAGACATTAAGACAGGCAAAAATAGGTGATACAGTTAAGGTTGTCAAACTTCACGGCGAGGGTGCCGTAAAACGCAGAATTATGGATATGGGCATTACAAAAGGCGTGGAGGTACGTATACGTAAGGTTGCACCATTGGGCGACCCGATTGAAGTTACGGTTCGCGGTTATGAGTTGTCGCTCCGCAAGGCGGATGCTGATATGATAGAGGTTGAATAGAGTTAGTTAAAACTAATATGAAAGTGAGGAATAAGTAATGAATTTGAGAATTGCCCTTGCAGGTAATCCTAATAGCGGTAAGACTACGTTGTTCAATGCCTTGACAGGCTCTAACCAATTTGTAGGAAACTGGCCGGGAGTAACAGTTGAAAAAAAGGAAGGAAAGCTTAAAAAATATGAAGGTGTGACGATAACAGACCTTCCGGGTATCTACTCTTTATCTCCGTATACATTAGAGGAGGTAGTTGCGAGAAACTATCTTATAGACGAGCGTCCTGATGCAATATTAAATATTGTTGACGGTACAAACCTTGAGAGAAACCTATATCTTACCACACAGCTCACCGAGCTTGGTATTCCTGTTGTTATAGCAATAAATATGATGGATGTTGTGAGGAAGAACGGCGATAAGATAAATATAGCAGAGCTGTCACGGGAACTTGGATGTAAAATTGTTGAAATTTCTGCCCTAAAGGGTACGGGGATACAGGAGGCGGCTGAAGCGGCGATTGACGCTGCATCCAGTGGCAAGACTGTTCCTATGCATACTTTTTCGGGGACAGTCGAACACGCAATCGCTCATATAGAAGAGGCGGTGCTTCACCATATGTCCGAGGAACAGCAGAGATGGTATGCCATTAAAATTTTTGAAGGTGACGAAAAAGTGATTGGTAGGCTTAACATCCCAAAGGAAACTATGTCACATATTGAAAAGGACATTTCTGCGGCAGAAAAAGAACTTGATGATGACGCAGAGAGCATTATCACCAATGAAAGATATATTTATATTTCGCAATTGATGAAGGCTTGCTATAAAAAGAAAAATGCAGGAAAATTGTCTAATTCCGATAAGATTGATAAGGTAGTCACAAACAGATGGCTGGGACTTCCGATATTTGCGTTTATTATGTTCCTTGTTTATTACATATCAATGGTATCAGTTGGTTCTATGGCAACAGATTGGGCAAATGACAGTCTGTTTGGTGACGGTTGGCACTTATTTGGAATAGGCTCGGCCGCTTACACAGAGGTTGCTGACGAATTTGGTGAGGCATCTCAGATTGTAAATGGTTATATAGAATACGCGGCGGATAATGATATTGATACAGAACGAGTTGAAACGGCACTTGATACGGAGTCCGAAGATTTCAATGCAGCTGTCGCAGGCTCGGTATTGGCGGCTTTTGCAGATACAGTAAAAGATATTGATGAGGCGACCTACGTAGTTGTAGACGAAGAAACAATGGCTGATGAAGAGGTTACAGCATCCTATGATGATTTGATTGCCGCAATTGAAGTATATGAAAAGTATAATTGTGCAGAGCCCGACCCGGCTGATTTTGGTGTATGGATTCCCGGAATACCTGTGCTTGTAGAAAGCGGTTTGAGTGCGATAAACTGTGCGGAGTGGCTTAGCGGACTTATCTTAGACGGTATTGTGGGCGGTGTAGGAGCGGTTCTCGGCTTTGTACCGCAGATGCTTGTGCTGTTCTTATTGCTTGCCTTTTTGGAGGCGTGCGGATATATGGCACGAATTGCGTTTGTATTGGACAGAGTATTCAGAAAGTTCGGACTTTCGGGTAAATCCTTTATACCTATGCTTGTAGGTACAGGATGCGGCGTTCCGGGTATTATGGCATCAAGAACAATAGAAAATGACCGTGACCGAAAAATGACGATTATGACAACCACATTTATTCCTTGCGGAGCAAAGGTTCCGTTCATAGCTATGATTGCAGGTGCAATCTTCGGAGGTTCGGCGTGGGTGGCAACGTCAGCATATTTTATAGGTATGGCGGCAATTATTATATCAGGCATAATGCTTAAAAAGACAAAGCCATTTGCAGGTGGCCCCGCTCCGTTTGTTATGGAATTGCCAAGCTATCATATGCCCACAGTATCAAATGTGCTTCGCAGTATGTGGGAACGTGGCTGGTCGTTTATTAGGAAGGCAGGAACAATAATTCTTCTGTCTACAATTGTAGTTTGGTTTACAACATATTTCGGTTTTGTTGACGGAGAGTTCACAATGCTTGCAGAGGAACAGATGGACGCAAGTATACTTGCGATTATCGGAAACGTTATTGCGTGGATATTTGCACCTCTCGGATGGGGTAATTGGCAGGCGGCTGTTGCGTCTATCACAGGACTTGTTGCAAAGGAAAATATTGTCGGAACAATGGGTATCCTCTATGGCGGTGCAGGAACTGTATACGGAAACCTTGCACAGGCGTTTACATCAGTTTCAGGATATTCCTTCCTTGTGTTCAATTTGCTGTGCGCTCCTTGCTTTGCGGCAATCGGTGCTATCAAGCGTGAAATGAACAATGCAAAATGGACCTGGTTTGCAATCGGTTATCAGTGTGTATTTGCATATGCAATAGCACTTATGGTAAATCAGTTTGGATTGCTGTTCACAGGCAATGTAAACGTACTTGGTTTGATTTTTGCTTTGGCGGTACTTGTTCTTATTGTTTATATGCTTTTTAAGCCATATAAAGAAGCAAGTATGATAAAGACTAAATAAGGAGATGTTCTGTGATGATGTGGTTATTGAATAATATATCTACAATAATTATATGTATTGTTCTTATTGCGATTGTTACAGCAATCATTGTGCGTATGATAAAAAACAAAAAGCAGGGGAAATCCTCCTGCGGATGCGGCTGTCAGAATTGTGCGGCGAGAAACTCTTGCCACAGCGGTAAGTGAGAGGAGGTAAAAATGAGTGTAGTAATAGTGGGCGGTCACGACAGAATGCATTGCCGTTCATCAAGTGCCTGTGCATTAAATGATGCGTTGTATGAATGTTTAAGTTAATAAATAATGTTGTATTATAATCAAAATAAAATTACTGCGGTCAGCATAATGTTGACCGCTTTTTTGTGTGTAAGATTTGGAAACTTATTTTGAATTTTGCAATGATGTTTACAATAACTGAATTTGTATCTAATATTATCCTATGAAAAATCACATACTTTTTACATAACATAGGTAGTGGATTTTACATTATCCTGTTTATAATAAATAACGAAGTATAAATATACAATGTTTTATATTTTTACTGACAGTTATGATAAGACATATGCAGAAAGAGAAGATAATGCATCCTTTTCCACCATAACCAAAAACAGTGTCATAAGTGTTGCACTGAGCAGTACCGATGATGAAGAGCCTGAAACTGCCCGAATCAGACGGGTGTATGTTTCAAATTTAAGTGTATGCGGAACGGTTAAATCTATATTTGAATATGACGGTGACGATTATTTTGTGATAGACGGAAAAGCCTACCGAGCATCAAAATCCTACTATAACACATATAACGGC
>CACYTW010000128.1 GCA_902777435.1 uncultured Ruminococcus sp.
TCAACCCGCGCACTGCAAGCCGCACAGCTCATACCTGTTATTGAATATTGTTTCATATTTTCACCCCACTATTTCATCAGTTTTTGCAGAGTTGCCACCAACTCATCTATTGTTTCGTCCTTACCCTCACGTATATCTTTAGCTACACAGGTCTTAATATGATTGGCAAGAAGTTCTTTGTTAAATGAGTTCAGTGCCGCATTTACAGCCGCAACCTGAACCAAAATATCTGTGCAATACGCATTTTTCTCCACCATACCTCTTATTCCTCGGATTTGCCCTTCAATACGATTTAATCGGTTTATAAGCTTTTTGTACTCCTCCTCAGAACGCTCTTTAATCTTATGGCAGTTGCATATTTCCTCCATTATTCTCACCCCCTCTTTTCTATCTGCCTGCTTTGTATAACGCAACGCAATTATAAATCCGAAATAATTTTATCATTGCAGTTGGGCTTGGCAACTGTATGGGCCTTGGGCAATTATTCATTAAAATTATTTCGGATTTTGTAAAACTTTTCTACAACTATATGTTCCCGCATATTACAGTCACCTATATGCTATATAAACATTATATACCCATATAGGGTATTTGTAAAGAACTTTTTTAATTATTGTTGCAAAATATAAATTATGTTATTCATTTTAATAAATTGCCCGATTTTTCCCCATAAATATTGACAAATTCGTGGTTTAGAGGTATAATACATACTAATCAGATATGTATTGCGTAGTCACTTACAAATATTAGCGTAAAATATATTCAAAAATTGTTAGTATTTAATAAAAAGGCTATTTTGTTTACATAAAAAAGTGTAAAGGAGATTTTTAAAATGGTAAACGACAGATTTGAATTAAACAAAAACTTAGCACAGATGCTCAAGGGCGGCGTAATTATGGATGTTACAACACCTGAGCAGGCAAAAATTGCAGAGGCGGCAGGTGCTTGTGCTGTTATGGCATTGGAGCGTATTCCTGCAGATATCCGTGCTGCAGGCGGCGTATCACGTATGAGTGACCCGAAAATGATTAAAGGTATTCAGGAAGCTGTTTCTATTCCTGTTATGGCAAAGTGCAGAATAGGTCATTTTGCAGAAGCGCAGATTTTGCAGGCAATCGAGATTGACTATATCGACGAAAGTGAAGTTCTCTCTCCTGCAGACGATAAGTATCACATTGACAAAACTGCATTTGATGTTCCTTTTGTATGCGGTGCAAAGGATTTGGGAGAAGCACTCAGAAGAATTAACGAAGGTGCCTCTATGATTCGTACAAAGGGTGAACCGGGTACAGGTGACGTTGTTCAGGCTGTACGTCATATGCGTATGATGCAGGCTGAAATTCGCAGAATTGGCTCAATGAGCGAGGATGAATTATTTGATGCTGCAAAAGAATTGCAAGTACCATACGATTTGGTTCAGTATGTTCACGAAAACAAAAAGTTGCCTGTTGTTAACTTTGCCGCAGGCGGAGTTGCAACACCTGCCGATGCGGCACTTATGATGCAGCTCGGTGCTGAAGGTGTGTTTGTCGGCTCAGGTATATTTAAGTCAGGTAATCCCGAAAAGCGTGCTGCCGCAATAGTAAAGGCTGTTACAAACTTCACAGATGCAAAACTTCTTGCAGAATTGTCTGAAGATTTAGGCGAAGCTATGGTTGGTATCAACGAACAGGAAATTGAACTTTTGATGGCAGAAAGAGGTAAATAATTATGCAAATCGGAGTATTGGCTCTGCAAGGGGCATTTATAGAACACGAACAAATGCTCTCAAAGCTTGGTGTTTCCTCATTTGAAATCCGTCAGAAAAGCGATTTGGATAAACCTTTTGACGGTCTTATAATACCGGGCGGCGAAAGCACAGTTCAGGGAAAGCTTATGCACGAGCTTGAGATGTTTGACAGTATTAAAGAAGTGATTGATAATGGGCTTCCTGTGTTCGGAACCTGCGCAGGGCTTTTACTTCTTGCAAAAGAAATCGAAAATGATGACAGGTTACATTTAGCTACTATGGACATCACAGCTGTCAGAAACGCTTACGGACGACAGCTTGGAAGTTTTTATACAGAGGGCGAGTTTAAAGGCATTGGTAAAATACCAATGACCTTTATCCGTGCACCTTATATAAAATCTGTTCACGGCGATGCTGAAATTCTCGCTGAGGTTGATGGTAAAATTGTTGCTGCTAAACAGAACAACCAATTGGTTACCGCATTCCACCCTGAGCTGAATGAGGATTTGTCAATACACAAATATTTTATTGATATGATAGCCAATAAATAATACTGCTTAATATCAATCTGTTTACGTTTTCTTATAAATAAAACATAAAAGGTGGAGCATAATCGCTCCACCTTTTAATCTTACTGCTTTATTTTTCAAATGCCTGCTCTAAATCAGCAATTATATCCTTTGCACTTTCAGTACCTATGGAAAGTCTGATTGTATTCGGCTTGATGCCCTGGTCAATCAGTTCTTCCTCTGACAACTGCGAATGAGTCGTGCTTGCAGGATGAATAACCAATGATTTTACGTCTGCAACATTGGCAAGCAATGAGAAAATCTGCAATCTGTCAATAAAGTCCTGTGCCTCTTTTGCACCGCCCTTAATCTCAAATGTAAAAATTGAACCTCCACCATTCGGATAATATTTCTTATAAAGCTCGTGGTCAGGATGTTCAGGTAGTGCCGGATGATTAACCTTTTCAACCTGAGGGTGATTGGTTAAGAAATCAAGAACCTTCTTTGTATTCTCTGCGTGACGTTCCACACGCAACGAAAGCGTTTCAAGTCCCTGTAACAGCAGGAATGCATTAAAGGGAGAAATGGTTGCACCTGTGTCTCTGAGCAGTATTGCACGTATCTTTGTAACAAAAGCCGCCGCACCAACTGCTTTTGTAAATGATACCCCATGATAGCTGGGGTTAGGGTCAACCAAGGATGCGAATTTTCCGCTTGCCTCCCAATCAAATTTACCGCTGTCTACTATTACACCGCCAAGTGTGGTGCCGTGTCCGCCGATAAACTTCGTTGCAGAATGAACAACTATATCAGCGCCGTGTTCAATCGGTCTGAATAAGTAAGGTGTTGCAAAGGTTGAATCAATAACCAACGGAATTTTCACCGCGTGTGCAATCTCAGCCAAAGCTTCAACATTTGGAATATCGCTGTTTGGATTACCCAATGCTTCAATGAATATGGCTTTTGTTTCAGGTAAAATTGCCGCCTTTACCTCGTCAAGATTGTGAATATCAACAAAGGTTGTTGTTATGCCATACTTGGTAAGGGTATGTGCAAGAAGGTTGTATGTGCCGCCGTATATGGTCTTTTGTGCAACGATATGTCCGCCGCCCTCTGCCAAATTCTCAATTGTGTATGTGATAGCCGCCGCACCTGATGCCACTGCCAAAGCGGCAACACCGCCTTCAAGTGCCGCAATTCTCTTTTCAAATACGTCCTGTGTTGAATTTGTAAGTCTGCCATATATATTGCCTGCATCAGCTAAGCCAAATCTTGCCGCCGCGTGAGCAGAATTTTTAAAAACATACGATGTTGTTTGATAAATCGGTACTGCTCTTGCATCGCTTGCCGGATCTGCTTCTTCCTGTCCGATATGTAACTGTTTTGTTTCAAAGCCCCAATTTGAAGTATCTTTTATATTTGCCATTTTAAATTCCTCTTTTCTTAATATTATTATTTATACCATTCTGCGTAAACGTCACATTCGTCCGTATCTCCAATTATGACGCAGAAGGTAAAATCTGTTATGCAATAATTTAACTTCCATTTTAATCTCCTTTCTTCTCTGCCCTTTGTATAAAGGGAATTGTCAATGTCAACTGACTGAGAGATTGCATGCATGACTATTACTTAAATTTTCTGCATTTCTAATTTCATATAATACCTATGTGTTTAATATGTTTTATATGATATCACACTTATTTGAATTTGTCAATACATTTTTTATATTTTTTTCAAATAATTTCTGAAAAGCAAAAGGTTCGGAGTTTTCCGAACCTTTATGACATTATTATAAACTACTTTACAACAATATTGATAAGTTTCTTGGGAACAGCAATGCATTTAACGATTTCTTTTCCCTCTGTCAGCTTTTTAATTCTGTCATTATTCATTGCAACGTCAATCATTTCATCACGTGAAAGGTCAGGTGAAATAACAATTGTATCACGAATTTTGTCGTTTATCTGAACAACAACCTCAATCTCGTTCACAACAAGAGCAGTTTCGTCATATTCAGGCCATTGGTGAGTTGAAATTGAATCTGTGTGTCCTGTAAGTTCCCATAGCTCAGACGTAATGTGAGGTACAAACGGGAACAACAGCAATATAAGTGCATCTATTGCCTCTCTTACGCAAGCACCATTATAGTTGTCTGCGTTTACGCTTTCTTTATATGCATATATTGCATTTACCATCTCCATAACAGAGCTTATTGCAGTATTAAAGCTAAACCTGTTACAATCCTCAGTTACCTTTTTGA
>CACYTW010000129.1 GCA_902777435.1 uncultured Ruminococcus sp.
AAACAGACACCTAAATAGGTGTCTGTTTTGTTATATGGCGGAAGGCCTGTGGACGAACGATGCACGCGAGCGACCGAACGCAGTGAGGAAGTGCCGAACGTATGTTCGGCGTCGAATCATATGTAAGAAAAGCGATATGTATGCCACAGCGGTTTGTCAATAGGCTCCCTTGTGTAAAGGGAGCTGTCAGCGTTAGCTGACTGAGGGATTGGCGATATGCGTAACGCATAATATTGGATAATGAATATTCGTTTTGTAGGGCAGGGGCTTGCTCCTGCCGATATTTCGATTGGTTTTCGGCAAGGGCTTGCCCCTGCCCTACAAAAGTAATGAATGATGTAAATAATTCATTATCAATTATTAATCCGATATATAATATGTATAATTTTTTAGTTGAAAAAAGCTGATTTTTTAGCGAAAAATCCATTGACAATTTTATGATGTCATAGTATAATATCAACAATAATTAAAGGCTGTGACGAAGACGGTCGAGGATAAAACTTTGAAGAGAGCCGATGGTTGCTGCAAATCGGTATGGGTTGTTCTCAATGGCCTCTCACTTCTGAGCTGGTTCCCTGAAAATAAATATTAGGGGTTCTCGTGAATGCTACGTTAGTGCATAGAGGTTGGTAGACTTCGAAGAGGTGGCAGGTTTTATATCTGCAATTTGAGTGGTACCGCGAGTGTAAAGAGTATTACACCCGTCTCAAAGTTTTAAGCTTTGAGATGGGTGTTTTTGTTTTCTCGAGGTTTTGATAAATATTACGATAAGGATGGTATTTTTATGTTGACTTTGGATAAAGTCTTTGACGCGCAAACAGTTTTACGAAACATAATCAGAGAGACTTCCTTAGTACGTTCTTATGGCATAGCTCCTGATTGCGAGTTGTATCTAAAGCCTGAAAATCTGCAAATTACAGGTTCGTTTAAGGTCAGAGGCTCGGCGTATAAGATTGCAATGCTGTCTGATGAAGAAAAGGCAAAAGGTGTTATAGCCTGTTCTGCCGGCAATCACGCACAGGGTGTTGCTCTTGCGGCGGCCAAAAATGGAATAAAGTCTTTGATATGTCTGCCTGACAGCGCACCGATTTCAAAAGTTGAGGCAACAAAGGGATATGGCGCAGAGGTTTGTTTGGTAGAAGGAGTTTATGATGACGCTTATCAAAAGGCATTGGAGCTTAAAGAAAGCGAAGGTTATACCTTTGTTCACCCCTTTGATGACGAAAACGTAATCGCAGGTCAGGGAACAATTGCTCTTGAAATACTAAATGATATTGACAACATTGATGCAATAGTTGTACCCATAGGCGGAGGCGGATTGATTTCGGGAATTGCATATGCAGTTAAGCAAATCAGACCTGCCATAAAGATATACGGGGTTCAGGCGTCGGGTGCACCGAGTATGTTCAATTCCATAAAGAACAACGAGATACAATGCCTGAATGAAGTCCAAACAATCGCCGACGGTATTGCGGTTAAGCAACCAGGTGAAAATACCTTTAATATCGTAAGGGAGTATGTTGACGATATTGCAACTGTGACAGATGATGAGATTTCGTCGGCAATTCTTGCATTGATAGAAAGTCAGAAGATGATTGCCGAAGGTGCAGGCGCTGCTGCGGTAGCGGCTGTTATGTTTGATAAGTTTCAGCTTAAGGGCAAGCGTGTTGTCTGCGTTGTATCGGGCGGAAACATTGATGTTACAAGCCTGTCAAGGGTAATCAATCGCGGACTTTTGACATCGGGAAGGTCATCAAGTCTGATAATCGAGCTTATAGATAAGCCGGGACAGTTGATGGATGTTTCGAGAATTATCGCTGAGTGCGGCGGAAATGTAACGAGCGTTCACCACGAGAGAGGTAACACGGAAAGCGTAAACGGATGCTTCCTTAGAATTCAGATGGAAACAAGAGATTACGACCACGTAAGGTTGATAACGCAGACGTTGCGTGATAAAGGTTTTAAAATCGTATAGATGGAGGGAGAAATAACACGAAAGTTCCTTTCGCGTTATTGCCTCCGGCGGATTAAATTGCACCGCCGAAATTTTCGCATTTGAAATGCGAAACGGCGATGTGCGTATTAATCTCTTATCATTCCATTGCCTTGCGGATAAGAGATAAATTTAATTATTATTTGTGCCGACGCAAGGCGGCGGAATGGAGATTAATATGAGTAGTAAAGTGCACACAGAGAAAGCACCGGCGGCAATCGGTCCGTATTCACAGGCGGTTGTTGTTGGAAATATGGTTTTTACTTCGGGACAAATTCCGCTAAATCCTGAAACAGGCGAAATGGTGGGAGAAACCATAACCGAACAGACAAAGCGTGTCTGCGAAAACTTGGCGGCTGTTTTGGAGGAGGCGGGAAGCTCCCTTGAAAATACGGTCAAGACAGTATGTTTTCTAAGTGATATGGCAGATTTTGCCGAGTTTAATGAGGAATACGCAAAACATTTCACAGGAAAGCCTGCACGCTCTTGCGTGGCCGTTAAGGCTTTGCCGAAAAACGCGTTGTTGGAAATAGAGGTTATTGCAGAAATAGGAGGGGTTATATGATGGATGCAAATAAATACAATATAGGATATTATCCCGCACCGGGAAATTACAAAAAATGGGTGGAAAAGGACCACATTGAAAAGCCGCCGGTTTGGTGCAGCGTGGATATGCGCGACGGAAACCAAAGCCTTGTCATTCCGATGAGCCTTGATGAAAAGCTGGAATATTATAAAACGCTTTTGCAGGTAGGCTTTAAGGAAATAGAGGTTGGCTTCCCTGCCGCCAGCGAAACAGAATATGAGTTTTTGAGAACTCTGATAGATAATAATATGATTCCCGAAGATGTTACTGTTCAGGTTTTGACACAGTGCCGTGAACATATTATCAGAAAGACCTTTGATGCCTGCAAGGGTGCACCAAGTGCGATTATACATTTCTATAATTCAACAAGTGTTGCACAGCGTGAGCAGGTATTCAGAAAGTCCAAAGAGGAGATCAAAAAGATAGCCGTTGACGGAGCAAAACTTGTTAAAAAACTTGCGGCGGAATATGAGGGCAACTTCAGATTTGAATACTCACCCGAAAGCTTTACAGGTACAGAGCCTGAATATGCATTAGAGGTTTGTAATGCGGTTCTTGACGTGCTTGAGCCGTCAGAGGATAACAATGTTATTATTAACCTGCCTGTAACAGTTGAAATGAGCTTGCCGCATATTTACGCAAGTCAGGTTGAATATATGAGCGAAAACCTGAAGTATCGTGAGAATGTAACAATTTCACTTCACCCTCACAACGACAGAGGTACAGGCGTTGCAGATACCGAGCTTGCACTTCTTGCAGGTGCTGACCGTGTAGAGGGAACGCTGTTCGGTAATGGCGAAAGAACAGGTAATGTGGATATAATTACACTTGCTATGAATATGTATTCACACGGAGTTGACCCGAAACTTGATTTTTCGGATATGCCTGCCCTTGTTAAGAAGTATGAAAAATGCACAGGTATGCACGTCTATGAGAGAACACCTTATGCAGGTGCGTTGGTATTTGCTGCATTCTCGGGCAGTCATCAGGACGCTATTGCAAAGGGGATGAATTACAGAAAAGAAAAGAACTCAACTCAATGGAATGTTCCGTATATTCCCATAGACCCTGAGGATATAAATAGAACCTATGATGCAGACGTTATCCGCGTTAATTCGCAAAGCGGTAAGGGCGGTATAGGCTACTTGTTGGAGCAGGTTTACGGATATGCTCTCCCCAATCCAATGCGTGAGCATCTGAGCTACTTGTGCAAGCATATTTCTGATATGGAGCATAAGGAACTGATGGTTGAGGAGGTTTATAATATCTTTAAAGAGAATTATATGTGTAAATCTTCAAAGCTCGATATAGCAAAAATGGATTTTTACCATAAGGACGAAAATATGGAGGCAGATATTACGTTTATTTATGACGGAAAAGAACAAAAGGTTCACGCCTTCGGTAACGGCTCTTTAGATGCGGTAAGCAATGCATTAAAGGCGTTCACCAAGAGCAGCTATCTGCTTGAAACATATACCGAACATACTTTAAAGGATAAGGGTTCGGGCAGTGTTGCGGCAGCATATATCGGTATCCGCAATGATAAGGGCGAAGTGTTCTGGGGTGCCGGAACCGACACAGACATTATTCACGCGAGTGCAAACGCTCTGCTCAGCGCCTTCCGTAATATGAACAACATAGGGTGAGAGTATAATTCCGAACCTGCCAAAAACAATTAATTTAGGCATCTTTCGGCTTGTCGTCTTTGATAGGCGTCAGCCTATCTGCATCCTCCGCACCAAAATCTGTTCAAA
>CACYTW010000130.1 GCA_902777435.1 uncultured Ruminococcus sp.
TTAAGAATCCATCTGGAATAAACTTTGGGCATTCAATATTTCCTATTTTTTTGATACGATTATCTTCACAATAATCCTTTAACTTTTTTATTAAAATATCTCGAAATAAAGAGTCATTCCAACATACGATTTTATGAGAAAAATCTTTATGCAAGGAATATGGAAATCTATACGATACGTATCCTTCTATAATATCTGTAATATAAAATGGTTCATTCGATTTTTCTAAATCTACATCATTCAACCCTATAGAAAGCCATGCTTGACGTGTCGATTTTTCTATATCTCGAATACTATTTAATGCATACTTAGTGGTATATGGAGAACCTGTACTGTTAACCGCATATCCCTTTTTGTTTTCATATTCTACTTCATAAAGTATAAAAGTTTGCGGTACACCTTTCCAATTTTCAACACGTTCTTCTAATTTTAAAAAAGGTAAAATATCGCTTACTCTATGAAAATTTGTTTTCCAATAATCTAGTTTTCCTGCAAGATATTCTGCCTCTTCAAGGAAATTCAAGTTCTTAATTGGCTTATTTATGTCTGCATTAAAAAATTTATAAACATATGGAGCATAAGGTGCCTTTTCACCAAATATTTTTCTCTTTAAATCTGTAGCATTTATCTTAAATATACCATTATATGTCAATTCTTCAACAATAAATATGTGACCTGTTAATGTGTTAAATACTCCATAGTCATCTTCAATATAATAATTTATAATGTCTTCTGTTAATTCTCTGATTTTCTTTATACCAAAATAAACTATAAAACTATCTTCTATCACATACACTTTTTCATATTCACCTATATCGTGACACGCAAAAGTATAAGTGTCAAAAAGTTTTTCAAACACTTCTGCTGAACTATTATAGAAAATTTTTAAGTTGTTATAAAACTCTCTAAGCTTCATAATCTTACCTCTTTATTATGCTTTTTTCAACATAGTTCTTTATCATTTAGCACCATTCTACACAATTCTTACTCGTGTCAAGTCAGGAGCAAAAAATATTGCTCCTATCTTCAAATTCAGTATATTTCATTTAACCCTTAATCTGGCTTTCCACAAGACTTTCTCCGCAGTAAATCTCACGAAGTTTAGGCTTTTCGATTTTGCCTGTTGGGTTTCTCGGAACGTCAGCAAATATGATTTTCTTAGGTCTTTTATACCTTGGCAAATCAAGGCACAAATCATTTATATCTTCTTCGGTCGCTTCCGCTCCCTCTTTGAGTTCAATTATTGCCGCAGTAATTTCGCCCAATCTCTTGTCAGGCAATCCGATTACCGCAACGTCCTTTATCAAATCGCAGCCTCTGAGGAAGTCCTCAATCTGAACGGGATAAATATTCTCACCGCCTGAGATGATTACATCCTTCTTTCTGTCAACAAGGTAGATAAAACCATCTTCGTCTTCCTTTGCCATATCACCCGTATAGAGCCATCCGTCAGCCAACACCTCATCCGTTGCCTTTTCATCATTATAATAACGCAACATAACACCTGGACCCTTGACAGCAAGCTCGCCAACTTCACCGCTTGCGACTTCATTTCTGTTCTCGTCAACGATTTTAACTTCCCATCCATAGCCTGCTTTACCTATGGCACCAACCTTGTGTATATTCTCAACGCCCAAATGAACGCAACCGGGTCCTATGGACTCGCTCAAACCATAATTCGTATCATATTGATGATGCGGGAAGTGTTCCTTCCATCTTTTAATCAAGCTAGGCGGAACCGGCTGAGCGCCAATGTGCATAAGTCTCCATTGCGAAAGCTGATATTCATTTAAGTCGATATCGCCTCTGTCAATAGAGTCGAGTATATCCTGTGCCCACGGCACAAGCAACCATACTATTGTGCATTTTTCTTCAGAGATTGTTCTGATTATCCATTCAGGCTGTATTCCTCTGAGTAGCACAGCCTTACTGCCTGACAAAAGACTTCCGAACCAATGCATCTTTGCACCCGTATGATATAGCGGAGGAATACACAAAAACACATCATCTCTGCTCTGTCCGTGATGATTTTGCTCAACTCTGCACGAGTGTATCAAGCTTTTATGAGCGTGAATAATAGCCTTAGGGAAACCTGTTGTGCCTGATGAAAAGTAGATTGCCGCCTCGTCATCCTCTGTGAGTTCAATTTCAGGATTTTTTGTTGAGCAATATGTAACAAGTTTATCATAACTCTCGGCAAATGTAGGACAATCATCACCTACATAGAAGAACGACTTAACCCTCTTTAACTTGTTGAATATATTTTCGACTCTGCCTGTAAATTCAGGTCCGAAAACCAGCATATCAGCCTCTGAAAGTTCAGTACAATACTTAATCTCGTCAGCAGTATATCTGTAATTCAACGGAACAGCCAACGCTCCTGTCTTTAAAATTCCGAAGTAGATAGGCAACCACTCCAAACAGTTCATAAGCAGTATTGCAACCTTATCACCCTTCTTGATGCCACGGCTTAGCAACAGATTTGCAAACCTGTTTGCAGATTTGTTAAATTCTTTCCAAGTCAGCTCTGTTCTGAAAGCATCTTTTCTGCTTCCCTCTATAAGGGAATATTCCTTCCAAGTCAAACGCTTTGTATCATCTGCCGGCGGATTGATTTCAACAAGGCTGACATCGTCTCCATACTGTATTGCATTATGTTCAAGCAATTCTGTTATAACCATTATAAATCTCCTCTAAGTCAATTATTATATTAGTCACCAAGACTGTCTTTCTTATGTACACTTACTATTTCTTCATAACAGGTAAACGCATCATCAACAAACTTTTTCTCAGGTGCCTTGGTAAGTATGCTTACAACAGGCACAATGACAAGACCTGCAATCATAGCAAATGCACCGCAGTTTATAGGTGACTGCAATACTGCAGGCAATGTTGTCTTAAACAACATATTCCATACCATAATACCTACACCGAATATAAATGAAGCCCATACAGCAGGTTTTGTCGTTTTCTTCCAATACAAGCCGTATATAAACGGAGCCAGGAAAGCACCTGCAAGAGCACCCCAGGAAATACCCATAAGCTGAGCAATAAATGTCACGTTGCTCTTATACTGCAAAATAGCAATTACTGCTGAAATCAAAATAAATATAACTATAAACCCTCTTATGCATACCAACTGTTTTTTGCCGTCCATATCTTTTACAATGTTTCCCTTTATCAAGTCAAGGGTAAGAGTAGAGCTTGATGTTAGCACAAGCGATGAAAGCGTAGACATTGACGCTGACAGAACGAGGATAACTACAACTCCTATTAAAATGTCAGGCAGACCGCTTATCATAGACGGAATGATTGAGTCAAAACCATTCGCGGCAACCTGCTCCGGCATTGCAAAAAGACGTCCGAAACCTCCGAGGAAGTAACAACCGCCTGCAACAACAATTGCAAAGAAGGTTGAAATAATCGTACCCTTTTCTATGGCCTTTTCATTTTTGATAGAGTAGAACTTCTGCACCATCTGAGGAAGTCCCCAGGTTCCCAAAGACGTTAGGATAACAACGCACAAAAGGCTGAATGGGTCAGGGCCGAAGAATGAGGCAAAAGCACCCGGCATATCAGTTGCGGTGCTGTCCTGGATTTGTGCAAGCTGTGACAACGATGCCATAAATCCACCCTTTTGCATAAGCACACACGCGATTACAGCCACAATACCAAACAGCATTATTATACCTTGAATAAAATCATTGACAGCCGTCGCCATATATCCGCCTGCAATAACGTAAACAGCCGTCAAAACAGCCATAGCGATTATACATACGCTGTAATCAATGTTAAACGCCATAGAAAACAATCTTGAAAGACCGTTATACAACGAAGCCGTATACGGAATTAAGAATATGAAAACAATTATAGAAGCACCGATTTTAAGAGCATTGCTGTTATAGCGTTTGCCGAAAAATTCGGGCATTGTAGCACTCTTTAAATGCTGAGTCATAAGACGTGTACGTCTGCCCAAAACAACCCAAGCAAGCAATGAGCCTAAGAACGCATTACCAAGACCTATCCATGTAGATGCAATACCATACTTCCAACCGAACTGACCTGCGTATCCGATAAAGATAACCGCAGAGAAATACGACGTACCATAAGCGAAGGCGGTGAGCCAAGGACCAACCGAGCGACCGCCAAGGACAAAACCGTTTACGTCAACAGCGTGCTTTCGGCATTTGAAGCCAACATACACCATCACTGCAAAGAAGACAACCAACATTAAAACTTTTAATACCATAGGAATCCATCCCTTTCTTTTTTAAGGGCATAGAAAAACGCCCTCATA
>CACYTW010000131.1 GCA_902777435.1 uncultured Ruminococcus sp.
AAAGTCTGTATTTGCATAGACCGAATTTGATGTATATGGGTCGTGGTTGCCGGCAGATATAAACACATATGTATGCTCAAGCTCGGCAAACTTTCTTTTTAAAAAAGAAACTGTTTCTTCCGAAACATAACTGCTGTCGAACACATCACCTGCAATGAGTAAAATATCATAGTTTTTAGCAAGGTCAATCAAATTGGAAACACATCTCAGCATTTCGTTTCTTCTGATTTTGGCTTGCTCTGCGGTAAAGTGAGCGGAAAAAGCCGTATCCAAATGCAAGTCTGCAGTATGTAAAAAAGTCGGCATCCTCTCACCTCCGCCAAATTATCAATTTAATTATTCTTCATCCTCAGGCATTTCCCAAGTGTGATATACGTTTTGAACGTCATCATTTTCTTCAAGCATATCAATAAGTTTTTCCATTTTCTTGATATCCTCTTCATTATCAATTGCAGTTGTTGTCTGAGGAATGTAGTTAATCTCAGCCTGAACAAAGCTATATCCTGCGGCATCAAGATTATCACGAACCTGGCTGAAGCTTTCAGGTGTTGTCATAATCTCAAAGCAATCGTCCTCAACATTAAAATCATCGGCACCTGCTTCTAAGGCTTCCATCATCAGAGTGTCCTCGTCAATGCCGTCAGCCTTTTCAATAACAATCATACCTTTTCTGTCAAACATAAAACCTACACAGCCATTTTGACCTAAATTACCGCCATTCTTATCAAAGTAATGACGCAAATCGCCTGCTGTTCTGTTTTTGTTATCTGTCAAGGTTTCAACCATAACAGCAATTCCGCAAGGGCCATATCCCTCGTATATCATTTCAAAATATTCGTTTGTACTGCCTTCGCCGGAAGCCTTTTTAATGCTTCTCTGAATGTTATCGTTAGGCATATTATTTGCCTTCGCCTTGGCAATAACATCTCTCAGCTTTGAATTGCTGTCAGGATCAGGTCCTCCCTCTTTAACTGCAACCATAAGCTCACGTCCGATTTTGGTAAAAATCTTACCGCGTTTTGCGTCGATTGCTCCCTTTTTTCTTTTGATTGTTGCCCATTTCGAATGTCCTGACATAAGTACCTCCTAAAATTTTGTTAATCTTTCTATAATAAAATATATATTGTCCTTTGTAAAAAAATTTGTTTCGACAATTTATAATCCTCCCGTCACGTTTTACGTGTTGCCCTCCTTTACTACATAGAGGGCTTTGGGTTAAATTATTTATTATCGTTATCGCTTACAATCTCTTTAATTGATGTTGCCAAGCCTGCAAGGCCCTGGAGTTCAGACGGAACAATAATTTTTGTTGCTTTGCCGTCTGCCGCCTTAGCGAATGCCTCCATACCCTTTATTGCCAAAACAGCATCTGAAGGACTTGCCTCATTCAGCATCTTAAGGCCTTCAGCCGTTGCCTTCTGAACCTCTCTGATTGCCTGTGCCTCACCTTCAGCTATGCGGATTGCGGCTTCCTTTTCAGCCTCTGCTTTTAATATCTGTGACTGTTTTTCAGCCTCTGCCTCTAATATTCTTGACTCCTTTTTACCTTCGGCAACAAGGACAGCAGACTTCTTTTCACCTTCGGCACGGAGAATAGACTCACGTCTTTCACGCTCTGCCTTCATCTGTTTTTCCATTGCCTCACGTATCCCTGCAGGCGGAATAATGTTTTTAAGCTCAACACGATTGATTTTTATTCCCCACGGGTCAGTTGCCTCGTCAAGGATTGCTCTCATCTTGGTGTTGATAACATCTCTTGAAGTCAAACTTTCATCAAGTTCCATATCACCGATTATGTTTCTGAGTGTTGTGGCAGTGAGATTTTCAATAGCCGACATAGGAAGCTCTACACCATAGGTATAAAGCCTTGGGTCAGTTATCTGAAAATACACAACAGTATCTATCTGCATTGTAACGTTATCCTTAGTAATAACCGGCTGAGGCGGAAAGTCAACAACCTGCTCTTTAAGGCTAACCTTTTTTACAACCTTTTCTACAACAGGAACTTTAAAGTGCAGTCCAACTCCCCAGCTTGCGTGGAAAGCACCAAGACGTTCTACAATATATGCGTGTGCCTGCGGAACAATTTTGATATTAGCTATTAAAACAATAATTATTAAAACTAAAAACCCTACTAATAATCCCATAATTATACTTCCTCACTTTCATTTACGTTATCATCAACTACTGTTACAACAAGATGCGCTCCTGAAATCTCTTCAACCTTAACCTTTGTACCGATTTTGGCAAAGGCATCACCTCTTACCTGAACAGACCATCTCTGTCCGCAGACATTGACCTCACCTTTGGCACGGATTGGGTCAACCTCCTCTGTTATGACACCAATATGTCCGATAAGCCTGTCGGCATTTGTAGGTACCTTTTTTACAACTCTCATTTTTTTGCATAGGGGAAAAGTGATTGCAAGTGTCAGTGCAGACACCAATAAAAATGCGATTATCTGCACACTTTCACTAAATCCCAATCCTGCGGCGATAGCGGCACAAACCGCTCCTACGGCAAACCACACCGACACCAACGCAGTTGTTCCCATCTCGACAACACCTGCCGCAAATGCAATAATTATCCATAAAATTACAGCCATAAAAATCTCCATTCCGCCGTCTTGCGTCGGCACAAATAGTAATTAAATATCTTTCTTATCCACGGCACGATATCATTTTCAATATGAGCGTTTATATCCTCCGCTGCGTTTTGACTCGTTACTTCTCTTTAAATCCTGGAACTTTTCGTCGCTGTCCTGCTTGAACTTCTGAAGCATATCATCAAAGCTCATATCCGAGCTGTTGTTGTTAAAGGAAAATTCCTCCGGAGGTCTTCTGCTTCCGCCATTGTTGGTTCTCGGCTTTCTTCTTGCGTCTTTTTTCTTCTCACGTTTTTTCTCTGAATTTTCAAGCATAACCTGCTTAATGGACAAGCTGATTTTTCCATTCTCGGTGCCGAGGACTTTAACCTTAACAGTATCACCCTCTTTAAGATGGTCTTTTACATCATTTACATACTCAGTAGATACCTCCGAAATATGTACCAAACCCGTTTTACCGTTCGGAAGCTCCACAAACGCTCCAAAAGCCGCAATACCTGTAACCTTTCCTTCTAAAATCATTCCTGATTCAAATTGCATATTTTTCTTTATTTCCTTCCCTGAGGATATTTCCTCTTATGTAATATATAATAAATTTATTTTTATTTACTTTCCGCTGTTTTCACTGCTTTTGTTTGAGTCAACAAAAACACGTTCATTAGGGCGTACCAAACCCAATCTCTCTCTGGCAATCTTTTCTATATATTCAGGGTTCTGCAGATTGTCAATTTCACTCTTCAACTTGTCCGCATCTTCATTAGCTTGCGAAATCTCCTCCTGAAGGGCATTAATCTCTTTGTTTTTCTTGTTAATCATACTTTGCTGAGAGATTATGGTACAAGAAAAATATATGACAACAACCGCACCTATAACTACGGCAGCAAGACGCTTAACATCTACTTTACGCGCCGTACTTTTTTTGCCCGATGCGGTAACCCTTTTAGTCTTTTTTATTTCATTCAATGTATGCCACTCCTTTGGAACTTAAATGCACACTCTTATCTATCGTTTATTATATACTATGATATTTTATTTGTCAACAATTCGGCATACAAAATAATTCAGATTTTATCTTTTATTACTTTTCTTATCCTTATGTATTATGCTGAAAATTCTTTTTAATATTCTCAAAATTCCATTACTTAGAGATTTAAGCAATTTGTGTAGAATAACAAATATTTTTATAAACGGCAGAATAATTATCAATATTAATTTTGTTATTGCCCTTCCCGCAAACCGTAATACTCTCACAGTATATTTTACAATTAAATCACCGATTAGAATTTTATATACCATAAAAATCCCTGCCATACAAATCAGGCTGTAAATTCTGAGCTCTCCGTTGTTAAATAAATATGCGGCGGCAATAGCAACAACCGCCGAAAAAATCAAGAACATTATATCCGTTAAATTTACAACCAAGTCAGGCACATTTACCATTCTTCTTATCACTCGAACAATGTCGTATATAACGGCAAGCAAAATACCTGCCGCCAACGACCATAAAAAGTATGTTATGTCCGGTCCGAATTTAACTGTCATATCAAACTACTCCGTTCTGTACCCGTAAACTACCTGAATAATTTTCCGAAAAAACCGCCACCCTTCTACCGGAAACGGGAAAATAAG
>CACYTW010000132.1 GCA_902777435.1 uncultured Ruminococcus sp.
AAGTCTTGATTTATTCGCAAGATTTCCTGTACTTGTTGCTAATGCATACAGTTGTAAACGTCATTATTTCGACGGCGAGAGTCTTGTGCTTCACAACCCTAACACATCATTATCTGCCGCAGAGAACTTTTTGTATATGATAAGACCTGATAAGCAATACACAGAGCTTGAGGCACAAACTCTTGATTTGTCACTTATTCTTCAGGCTGAACACGGCGGAGGCAATAACTCAGCCTTTACTGTTCGTGTATTGTCATCAACAGGTACAGATACATACTCTGCGATCTCTGCATCTGTTGGTGCGTTAAAAGGTCCAAAGCACGGCGGTGCTAATGATAAGATGTTGTCGCAGATGGAAGAGATAAAGGCTAATGTTCATAATTGGAGTGACGAAACCGAAGTTATGAATTACCTTAAAAAGATATTAAACAAGCAAGCAGGTGATGGCAAAGGCTTAATCTACGGCTTAGGTCACGCTGTTTACACAATATCTGACCCAAGAGCCACAATCTTAAAAGAACGTGCTGCTCTTTTGGCAGAGAAGACAGGCTTTGAAAAAGAGTTTGCTCTCTATGACTTAGTACAAAAATTAGGACCTGTTGCCTTCCGTGAGGTTAAAGGTATAGAGAAGGATATGTGTGCAAATGTCGATTTCTATTCGGGCTTTGTATATCAAATGATGAAAATTCCGCAGGAGTTGTATACACCAATATTTGCAATGTCAAGAATTGTCGGTTGGTGTGCCCACAGATTGGAAGAAATTATGACCAATAATAAGATAATAAGACCTGCATATAAGAGTACGGTTAAACGCCTTGGATATACTCCTATGGAAGAACGTGAGCCTATTAATTTAGACGAATTTTAATATAGAATATAAAAGTGTATGGCATATAATTAATCATCACTTCTTCTGTATGGTTTCATATGATGAGAGCGGAATAAAAATAAGCGGTCTATATGACTCTAAACTAATTCTTGGTGGCGAAGCAAAAGTTTTGCCCTCAGGCGATTATACTTTTTCACGTTAAATATCAAGTGGTGAAATCCTGAAATATGGGTTTCACCATTTTTACTTTTATAGAATATTTAAAATTTACATAGTAAAATATAATTAATGTGTTGAATTAAGATGAAATATTTGCTATAATATAAAAAGTTTGAACATAAAATCGGAGGCGATTAAGATAAAGATTTTAAAATATATGAAATCATATAAAAAGGAATGTGTTTTAGGACCTTTATTTAAATTTATAGAGGCGTCATTTGAGTTGTTTGTTCCATTGGTTGTGGCTCAGATTATTGACGTTGGTATAGCAAACTATGATAAAGCCTATATCATTAAAATGGTAGGTGTTCTCGTTTTGTTAGGCTTTGCAGGACTTGCTTTTTCGATTACTGCTCAATTTTTTTCCGCCAAGGCGGCAGTTGGGTTTGCATCTAAAATACGTCAGGCGTTATTCAGACATATTCAAAGTTTTTCGTATACGGATATAGATACGATTTCTACCTCGACCTTGATTACAAGAATGACAAGTGACATAAACCAAGTACAAACAGGGGTAAACTTAACATTACGTCTTGCTTTGCGTTCACCTTTTGTTGTGTTCGGTGCAATGATTATGGCTTTTACCATCAGCTTTAAAGCGGCATTGGTATTTGTAGTTTCTATTCCCGTAATTGCGGCTGTTATATTTTCAATTATGCTTGTATGTATTCCATTATATAAAATGGTTCAGACAAACCTCGACAGGATAATGCTGATTGTCAGAGAAAATCTTTCAGGTGTAAGGGTTATAAGAGCCTTTTGTAAGGAAAACGATGAAAAAAATAAGTTTGTGGAACAAAATGAAGAACTGACAAAAATGCAGAAATATACAGGCAGAATATCGGCAATTATGAATCCTGCAACCATTGCCCTAGTTAATCTTGCAATAGTATTATTGATTTATATAGGCGGTGTTCAGGTCAGCAATGGTATAATATCGCAGGGTGAAGTTGTTGCGTTGTATAATTATATGTCACAAATCCTTGTTGAGCTTGTAAAGTTGGCTACTATGATAATTACACTTACAAAAGCTGTTGCAAGTGCTAACAGAGTTTCATCTGTATTAGAAACACCATCTACGCAAAATTTCACAAATAAAGCAATAGCGGAAAACGGAGATATTGCAGTCGAATTTGAAAATGTATATATGAAGTATAGCGGTGCTGCCGACTATTCGTTATCTGATATTTCCTTTACTGCTAAACGTGGCGAAATAGTCGGCGTAATAGGCGGAACGGGAGCGGGTAAGTCAACACTCGTCAATCTAATTCCCGGCTTTTATTATGCAGATAAAGGGTCTGTAAAGGTAAACGGAGTAGATGTGATTGACATAAATTCTGAAGACTTACGCAAAAAAGTCGGCGTTGTAATGCAAAAAAATGTTCTTTTCAGCGGAACTGTTAGAGAGAATATGAAATGGGGTAACAATGAGGCTACGGACGCAGATATCTTAAAGGCAATTTATGCGGCACAGGCGGAGGATATAATTAATTCCAAAGAAAATGGTCTTGATTTTGTTATAGAACAAAACGGAAGAAACTTATCCGGCGGACAAAAGCAAAGATTGACAATTGCACGCGCTTTAGTCAAAAAGCCTGAAATTCTTATACTTGATGACAGTTCGTCTGCGCTTGATTTTGCCACAGATGCCAAGCTGAGAAAATCACTCCAGGAACTTGACTTTAACACAACTGTTTTTGTTGTATCACAGCGTATTTCGTCTATTGCACACGCAGATAAGATAATTGTTCTTGATGACGGAAACTGTGTAGGCGTCGGTACACACGATGAATTATTAAATTCATCAGAAGTATACAAGGAAATATATAATTCACAGACGGGAGGCGGTAATCAATGAAAAAAAGCACATTGCGTAAGACCTTGAAATATATCGGAAACTACAAATATTTAATGCTTTTTTCAATTACTCTTGCCGTCATTTCGGTATTATTTAATCTTTACATTCCCGTCATTATAGGATATGCGATAGATTGTATCAAAGGTTTTAATAATGTTGATTTTCACAGTATGTTCGGTTATTTGATTAAAGCAGGTGTTATCGCAATTATCACAGCTATAATCACTTGGATTATGAATGTTATAAATAACAGAGTAACATATCACGTAGTCAGAGATGTGAGAAATGATGCCTTTAAGAAAATTCAAATTTTACCTTTCAGTTACTTGGACTCACACTCAAACGGCGATATATTGAGCCGTGTTGTGGCAGATGCTGACCAATTTGCAGACGGATTGCTGATGGGATTTACTCAGTTGTTCACAGGTATAGTCACCATTGTGGGAACGTTCGTCTTTATGATTATGATTAATTACAAGATTGCATTGCTTGTTGTTTTGTTTACACCGCTTTCGTTGCTTGTTGCAAACTTCATTTCCAAAAGAACATATCATATGTTTAAGAAGCAATCGGAAACAAGAGCTGTTCAGACTTCATTTATTGATGAGATAATAGGTAACCAAAAGGTAGTGCACGCCTTTGTTCACGAAAAGGAGGCAATAGATAGATTTGACAAAATTAATGATGACCTTGAAAAGTATTCTTTAAGAGCCACATTCTTTTCTTCCATAACAAATCCGTCAACAAGATTTGTTAACAACTTAATTTATGCAGGTGTAGGGCTGTCGGGTGCCTTTATAGTATTGGCAGGCAAACTTACAGTAGGAAGCCTGTCGTGCTTGTTAAGCTATGCCAATCAATTCGCAAAGCCCTTTAATGAGATATCAGGCGTTATAACCGAACTTCAAAACGCTTTTGCTTGTGCAGACAGATTATTTGAATTGATTGAAGAACAACCGCAAATTCCCGATAAAGAAGATGTGATTGCAATAGATGGAGCAGATGGGAATATTCAGTTGGAGAATGTTTGCTTTTCATATACTCCTGATAAAAAACTTATTCAGAACTTTAATTTATCGGTTTCTCCAGGGCAGAGAGTGGCAATTGTTGGACCTACAGGTTGCGGAAAGACAACACTTATCAATCTTTTGATGCGATTTTACGATGTCACAAGCGGTTCCATAAAGGTCGAGGGCACTGATATCAGAAATATTACCCGTAAATCCCTGCGAGAGAATTACGGAATGGTTTTACAAGATACCTGGTTAAAGAGCGGAACGGTCAAAGATAACATTATTATGGGCAAACCCGATGCAA
>CACYTW010000133.1 GCA_902777435.1 uncultured Ruminococcus sp.
CTCCGGCGGACATTCAGCAGACCGTTTCCGCCGCCGCCAAATACCAAAGAATGACCGCGCCTTGCCATTTCTCTGCCTAATTCTTCAACCTTTAATATATATTTTTTGTCAATTGCGGGAGAAGCCGCACCATATACGCATATTCTCATAATTCCACCTCGTTATTTAAGATTAGATTTTCGGGCATACTTATCACATAAATCGTTTATCTGATCTGTGAATTTTGCCAATTCTTTGTTGGTCAGCCCTCTGCTGAGTTCAATTACAGTTTTTAATCTTTGACAAGCTGACATAAGTCTGTCAAAGGCGAGATTTGCCCTTTTGCGTCCTTCGGATATCTTTGTAAGCTTGACAATTTTTCCTCTTTCTATACATTCTCCGTATGTCAGGTCATAAACATCGCCGCTGTAAGGAGCAGTGGCATCAAACTTAAGTTTATTGTAAATTGTCTGTGCAAAGTTGTCGCACACTATGTCGTCGCCGTGGTTTACAAAAACCTTAACAGGCGGTTTTTCCAGGCTTCCTAACCAATTAAGAAGCATATCCCTGTCTGCGTGACCGCTGATGCCGACAATGGATTCAATCTTGGCTTTTACTTGAATTTCCTCGCCAAAGAGATTGATACTTTTTGCACCATTGACAATTTTTCTGCCAAGTGTACCCTCTGCCTGATAACCCACAAAGAGGATAGTGTTGTTTTCTTTCCATAAATTGTGCTTTAAGTGATGCCGTATTCGACCTGCCTCGCACATACCCGATGCAGAAATAATGACCTTTGGTATGGTGTTAAAATTTATTGCACGGGATTCTTCAGTGGTAACGCTGAGCCGTAATCCTTGAAAAGTTATTGGATTAATGCCCTTTTCAAGTAAGTCTAAAGTTTCTTTATCATAATAATCAAACAGATTATCCTGATATATCTTTGTTGCCTCCACCGCAAGGGGAGAGTCAACATATACCAAAAAGTTTTCGTAAGCCTTAATGAGTCTTTGCTCTTTTATGATACGGAACAAATATAATAATTCCTGTGTTCTGCCTATTGCAAAGGAGGGTATAATCAGATTTCCGCCTCTTGAAAAGGTATCTTTAAGTATATTTGTAAGCTGAGCAATATAGTCAGGGCGTTCGCCGTGTATTCTGTCACCATACGTGGATTCAATAACCACATAATCTGCATATGGCGGTTTTTGTGGGTCTCTTATTAACGGTCTGTTCACATTACCTAAATCACCTGAGAATAAAAGAGTTTTTGTTTCTCCGTTCTCAGTTATTGTAAAGTGAATGCTGGAAGAGCCCAGCAGATGCCCTGCATCAGAAAAGTTTATTGTTACGCCTTCAAATATCTCAGTTGGGCTGTTATACGTAAAGGTTTTGAATAGCTTAAGTGACTCTACTGCATCTGCGAGTGTATATACGGGGGTATATAGGTCAAAGCCTGCACGCTCTGCTTTTCTGTTCTGCCATTCCGCCTCTTGCTCCTGAATATGAGCAGAGTCTTGAAGCATTATGTTGCACAGCCTGTATGTTGCCTCTGTACAGAATACAGGGCCCGTATATCCTTTCGCGAACATTGCGGGAATCATACCCGAATGGTCAATGTGTGCGTGGGTTAAGCATATTGCATCAATATCGGAGGGTGAAACAGGAATTTCACAATTTTGATAGGTGTCACCGCCTTGTTCCATACCGCAATCTATCAGAATGCGGTTTCCGTTTGCCTCAAGCAAGGTGCAAGAGCCTGTAACCTCGTGAGCCGCACCGATAAATGTTATTTTCATAATAAGCCCCCCAATCTGATATTATTATGTGATATTAAATACGTTAATCAGCATTATCCAAGCCAATCCATAGTATGTTATAACAGCAACAAGGTCATTGACGGTTGAAATCAACGGACCTGATGCAACGGCAGGGTCAATTTTGATTTTGTGGAAGAAAAGAGGTACAGCGGTTCCTACAAAACCCGATATAAGCATAGCAACCATAAGTGCAGTTCCCACACAACCCGAAACGGCAAAGGCGTATAAAAATTCCTTGCCTTTAAAGAAGTGTAAATATAGTGCCACAATTAAAAATGACATTATTCCAAGCAACAAGCCGTTGCACAAAGCAACACGGATTTCTTTTAATACAAGAGTGAATTTTTGCTTGCTTTCAAGCTGTTCGTCCATCAAAACACGGATGGTAACACCCAGAGATTGCGTTCCCACATTACCTGCCATACCGAGAATGAGGGATTGAAAGCATACAATAATCGCAACCTGAGACACAACGCTCTCAAAAAGTCCTACAACAGATGAAACGCCAAGACCTAAGAAAAACAGGACGATAAGCCAAGGCAATCTCTTGCGTATACTTTTGATTAAAGGTTCGTTCAAGTCCTCCTCGGCTGCAAGACCTGCCAGCTTTGCGTAGTCATCACCCATCTCGTCGTCTACAACCTCGACAATGTTTTGAGAGGTGATAACGCCGAGAATATGATTTTCGTCATCTAAGACAGGCATAGAGTCCTCGGCATAGTCTTTAATTCTCTCCAGACATTCGCTGATTAATTCGTGGTCGCGGACATAAGGATAGGAGGTGATAACAAGTGATTCAAGTTCGGTATACTCTCTTGCGATAATCAAGTCGGTAAGCTCAATTGCACCAAAATATTTTCCGTATTCATCACATACGTAAATCGTGGATATGTTATCGTTTTGTGCCGCCTGAGAAACAAGCTCTCTCATAGCTTGCTTGACCGAAGCTGTTCTGCATATTTCGATAAAGTTCGTAGTCATTATACTGCCTATTTCGTCATCATCATAGGAGCGGATAAGAGCAATATCGGAGCCTGCTTCTTCATCCATAAGACTTACAATATTTTCGGAAATGGTTTCATCAACTTCTTCAAGTACGTCAACAGCGTCGTCCGAGTCCATATTCTCAATGATATCAGCCGCAAACTCAGGGTCTGTTTCCTCAATGTAGGTGGCGGGGTCCTCAACATATGCAAATATATCTGACATACGTTCGGGACCAACCAAAGAATAGAAATTTTTTCTATCTTCGGGTGACAACTGTTCAAAGGCTTCGGCTATATCGTTGTCGTGGTAGTTTTCAATTATATCATCTATTGTTTTTTGCGAAAAATCTTCCCGAAGGGTAAGGATTATTTCTTCTACATAGTTTGGCTCAAAAATCTTGTTTTCTTCCATAGTTTTTCCCTCTCAATCGTTACAAATGTTATTCATAGTGTCTGTAAAAGGGCATAAAAAAACCGATATTACTTATATACAGACAATTATACTGTAAGAATTAAGTAAATAACGGTGAAATATAATCACGCAAATTAAAGAGATATGGCGGTGTGACACAAATCTCTTACAATATGGTTATACTTCACGAAATTACATAATCGCCATCGACCGTCACATCCGTCCATTCTCTTCACCTCCGTGTTTTTGATTATATAAGTATAGAGCCGTTTGTAAAACGTAAAATTTCGCGTAAAAGCGAAATAATTTTTTCATTGCGGTTGGGCCCCACAACCGTATGGGCTTTGGGCAAATTAATCAATAAAATTATTTCGGTTTTACAATCGTCTTATATAAGTATAATATAGCACAACAAAATAATTTGTGCAAGGGTTTAGCAAATAAAATTTATTACATTTGTTTTTTTACAATGGTGTATTCATCACCGCGCCGATAGTATGGACAGCCTTGATAAGAACCGCTGATAAATTTTCGCATTTCGTCCTCGTCAAGCTCCATATCACAGGTGTAGCACTCGTATTCCTCATCATAGTAGTAGTTCATACAATCTTCGCAGTTTGTCATTTTGTCACCTTTTTTTCGTGTGCTCGTTTTGCGGCGGTCAAAGTGTTTTTCATAAGCATTGAAATTGTCATAGGGCCAACACCGCCGGGAACGGGTGTGATAGCACCTGCAATCGGCTCAACCTCATCAAAGTTGACATCACCGCACAGCTTGCCGTTTTCATCTCTGTCCATACCAACATCAATTACAACAGCACCTTCCTTTACCATATCAGCCGTTACGAATTTAGGAATACCAACTGCGGCAATTAATATATCAGCACGCTTTGTGTGTTCCTTTAAGTCCTTTGTTCTTGAATGGCAAATGTTTACTGTGCCGTTTTCGTGTAAGAGAAGCATAGCCATAGGTTTACCCACGATGTTGCTTCTGC
>CACYTW010000134.1 GCA_902777435.1 uncultured Ruminococcus sp.
GCATTATGCATATATCTTCACTCGGTGCTGTATTTGTATCTATATTCAAAGGTGCATTTGGTCTTAAAGCTGTAGGCGGCGGTATTGTCGGTTCAGGCGTTAAGCTTGCTGTACAGATGGGTATGAAGCGTGGTGTGTTCTCTAACGAGGCAGGTCTTGGTTCTTCGGTTATGGTTCATTCAAACTCAAATGTTAAAGAACCTGTCAGACAGGGAATGTGGGGAATATTTGAAGTATTTGCTGATACAATAGTCGTTTGTACTTTGACTGCTCTCTCTGTTCTTTCATCAGGTCTTATTGACCTTGAAACAGGTCAGGTTGCTGCTTCTGTTTCAAATACAGGCTCGCTTGTAGGTCAGGCATTCGGTATTAGTTTCGGACAGGTTGGCACAGGTTTTGTTGCAGTTGCTCTTTTGCTGTTTGCGTTCTCAACTGTACTTGGTTGGAGCCATTACGGAACAAAAGCGTGTGAATATTTGTTTGGTACAAAATCTACGCTTCCATACAGAATAATATTTGTTATTGCAATATTTGGCGGTGCGGTTATGGGTGAAAATCTTGCTTGGGACCTTTCAGACACGTTTAACGGACTTATGATGATTCCAAACCTTATAGGTGTGCTTGTTCTCTCACCATTAGTATTCAAATGCACAAAAAATTATGCTGACCGTCACTTCCGTCATATGGATATTGAGCCTATGCTCTCTGTTTATCCCGACATTCAAAAGGAACACGCAGAAGCAGTTAAAAAAGGTTCAGAATAATATTACATATAATTAGATACAAAAACATCAAAGAAATGTGCTGTATGAGTAATGCGCAATTCTTTGATGTTTTATTTTTATAAAGAATATTAATATTTTTTATTTTGCAAAGATTTTTCTGCCTTTTTGATTGCGGAAATCGTTTCATCGCCATCCTGGCATATGATATATGTGTAAATAGTATCAATAATGGCAAGAGCCGCTATTCTTGAGTTAAGACCTAAGATTGTATATTCTGTTTCATTTGAACGTGTATTCAACACAATTTGACTGTGTTTAATAATCGGCGATTTACCGTAATTTGTAATACAAATTGTGGTTGCCCCGTTTTCAGCAGAAATTTTAAGAGCGTCGACGATATCCTTCGATGAGCCTGAATGTGAAATTCCGATTGCAACATCACCTTTATTGAGGTGTGAAGCGGCAATTGCCTGCATATGGTTGTCACAGTATGAGGTTGCATTACAGCCTGCCCTCATAAACTTATGTGCCGCATCAATTGCCACAGATGAGGAATTACCTAAGCCAAAAATGAAAACATTGTTTGCTGATATTATCGCATCTGCCGCAGACTTTAAATTATTTTCATTCAAAGTTTTTTTTGTCAATTCGAGAGAGCAGTATATATCGTTGGAAATTTTCTCAAATACTTCAAAACAACTGTCGTCTTTTGTTATATTACTGTTTATCATTTTGCTTTCGCTCTCTTGAGCAAATGAAATCTTAAGTTCTTGATACCCTGAAAAGCCAAGACGTTTTGCAAATCTGACAATAGTAGCTTCACTGCTGTTACTTCTTTCGGCAAGTTCAGTTATTGAAAGAGGAAGAAGTGCATCTGAGTTTTCAAAAAGCCAATCAGCAACCTTTTTCTCTGACTTTCCCATTGAATCGTATGATAGTTTTATCTGTAAAAGAGTTCTGTTCATTTTATTCTCCATATCTGTTTAAATATCTATATATAATTTTACACTAAATAACAATAAAAGTCAATCAGAAAAATGGGCGGCAAATCAACCTGCCGCCCATTATAATAAAGGATATGTTTTATTTGTTATGAATAACCTCTAAACTTCTTTTAAGTATTCCGTTCATATAAGCAAGTGCCGTGCCGTAATTTGTAATAGGAATACCTGCGTCTTCTGCACATTTCATACGATATAGTACCTCGCGTTCGTTCAGCATACACCCGCCGCAATGAATAATCATAGCATACTTTGACAAGTCCTCAGGGAATTCCGATCCCGAAACTGTTTCTATATTTATTGTTTTGCCTGTGTGTTTTCTAAGTGCATTTGGAAGTTTTACTGTTCCGATATCCTCGCATTGTCTGTGGTGAGTGCAACCCTCTGCAATCAGTACAGTATCACCATCTTTTAAGTTTTCAATGGCGTGTACACCCTTTTCCGCATATTCCAAAAAGCCCTTGTATCTTGCCATAAGAATAGAAAAGGAGGTAAGAGGTATGCTTTGAGGAACAATCTCGGATACAACACGGAAAGCCTGGCTATCCGTAATGACCATCTTAACTTTGCCGTCAAGAGTGTCAAGTGTTTTTTTAAGTTCCGTTTCCTTAGTTACAACAGCGATACCGCCAACGTCTAAGATATCTCGAATGGTTTGCTGTTGCGGAAGGATAAGACGCCCTTTTGGAGCCGCACTGTCTATAGGTACCACAAGAACAACAATATCGTTTGGAGATATTAAATCAGCCACAATATGCTTGTCGGTGCTTACATTCACAATACTGCCTATTTTATTTTTCAGTTCCTCAATGCCGTCGCCTGTGTTTGCACTGACAAGAATTTCGTTATCAGACAGCTCAATATCTAAATGTGAAATATCACTCTTGTTAAAAGCTACAATGTATGGGATTGACTTCTTTTTAAATATTTCAATAAGCTCTTTATCATAATCTTTAAGACCGACGGTTACATCTACAATCAAAACCGCAATATCGGTTTTGTTCAGTATCTGCTTTGTACGTTTAACTCTCAGCTCACCAAGATTGCCTTCGTCATCATATCCGGGGGTGTCTGTGATTACAACAGGACCCAAAGGAAGAAGCTCCATTGACTTTATAACAGGGTCGGTCGTTGTACCTTTTACGTCAGATACGACGGCTATGGTTTGGTTAGTTATTTTGTTTACTATACTTGATTTGCCTGCGTTTCTGCAACCGAAAAAACCAATATGAATTCTGTTGGCGGACGGAGTTTCGTTAAGTCCCATTTTAATTTCCCCCTTGTATTTGTTAGTGTTTTTATTTGTATAATGTGAAGTTTGTGTAAAATAAGGATTGTTTACATCCATATTCAAAATAATTTTTTCATTGCGGTTGGGCTTGGCAACCGTATGGGCTTTGGGCAATTTTTTATTAAAATTATTTTGAATAAAGCGGTTTGTGCCATATACAAGGAAGCCAATAAATGCAAAACAATCCCTCAGTCAGCTATCGCTGACAGCTCCCTTTACACAAGGGAGCCTCAAGTGAACGTAAGCCATCCTTGTCAAACATATGTAATTTGTGTAATCTTTGATATACCGCTATATTAATATTTTATATTAAAATCTGAAATCTCGTATTCCATTTTCTATTTTAATGAGATTTTCTTCGCAAATTTTTCTGACCTTATCTTTTGGGATGTTATTCAGTTCCGCCTTAATAAGTTCTTCGCCGATTTTCTTTGTGTCCTCGCTTGCGTAATCCATAAGAAATTCTTTAAGGGTCATAAGAGCATTAGGATGACAGCAGTTTTGAATTTGTCCGTTTTTACAAAGGCTCATAAATCTGTCACCTGTTCTGCCCTCGCGGTAGCAAGCGGTACAAAATGACGGGATATAGTCCATTTCCATAAGCCAACGTACAACCTCATCAAGAGTTCTGTTGTCGCTTACATCAAATTGCTCTGTATCGTGAGGACGTTCCTCCTCGGCATAACCGCCCACAGAGGTTCTTGATGCACCGCTGATTTGCGAAACGCCGAGACGGATAACCTTTTCACGTACAGCCTGACTCTCTCTTGTGGAGATAATCATTCCCGTGTATGGAACGGCAATTCTGATAAGAGCGCATAATTTCGCAAATATATCATCAGAGATACCATTGTCAAATTGTGTCGGGTCAATATCATCAGCCCTTTTAATTCTCGGAACGCTGATAGTATGCGGTCCGACTCCGTGAACTGCCTCAAGGTGTTCTGCGTGCATCAAAAGACCTGCAAATTCATATTTATATAACTCTAAGCCGAACAATACACCAAGACCGACATCATCAATGCCACCCTCCATAGCTCTGTCCATAGCCTCTGTGTGATAATCATAATTATGTTTAGGACCCGATGGATGCAATTTTTCAT
>CACYTW010000135.1 GCA_902777435.1 uncultured Ruminococcus sp.
GCTAATTATATAACCTTTGTGAACTTTATTTGTAAGTATATTACCACGGTAATTTTTTCAATACTTAACGGTAAAAGTAAAATTATTATCTATATCTATCATACACTTAGAAACCACTAAAAATTTATATTTTTAATGAATATTTCTTCAAAGGAATTAATCTCCGATAAATCAATTGCTGTTATTTGTTTAACTGCTGATTTCATTTTTTTGCGAGCATTAACATTTAATAAAAAAATTATTCCGCCTGTTTTTGATGTATTGCCCGCAAAATCAATTCTTTCCTTTAGCCGTTGTTCAATAACGCCTATATTAACAAGACTTTTTCTGCTGAGATGATAACCGAAGGAGCCTGCTATTATTACCCGATTTATCTCTTCAATGTTGGTGTCGGTAATTTTTAGCATTGTGTCTATTCCCGCTTTTACAGCCGCCTTTGCCAACTGAATTTGCCTTATATCAAATTGAGTAATATAAACATTATCTGCAATTTTAAAAGCCGGCTTTTCATTATACAGCTGTATTCTTTGCTTCAGTTTATTAGGAAGGTTTGATTTATTAGGTTTTATTATCTTTCCGTTATTTTCAATTATTCCGACACGCACAAGTTCAGCAGTAATATCAAACAAACCGCTTCCGCATATCCCGATAGGAGTTGCATTTCCTATCGTTTTAATTATAATATCAAAATCATCTGTAATTTCAAAGTACTCCACGGCGCCGTTTTCAGCACGCATTCCGAAAGATATATTCATTCCTTCAAAGGCAGGACCTGCAGCTGTTGAGGTTGCTGTCATTCTGCCATTAGACGAAAGTATCATTTCTCCGTTTGTTCCTATGTCAATAAAAAGCGTGTTTCCTTTTAGATTTTCGATATTACAAGCTAATGCGCCCGAAGTAATATCTGCTCCTACATATGCCGAAATTATCGGAGGCAAATAAACTCTGCCATAATGTGATATATTTAGTCCGCTTTTCTCTGCGGTTATGTATTCTCCTCCCTTAATGGCAGATGTGTACGGGTATTTTCCGAGCGTATGCGGATTAGTATTAGTCGCAAGATGAAGCATTGTTGTATTTCCCGAATAAACAACCTCGTAAATATACTTGTGCTCTATTCCGATATTCTTGCAAAGCTTGTTTATCATCTTATTAAATTCTTTTATTTCACAACTGTAAAGTTCATAAAGTCCATTAATATCATTGTCAGCATAATTAATTCTGCTGACAACATCCTGTGCATATTTGCATTGAGGATTAAGTGCAGATACAGAGCAGAGTTCTTCGCCGCTTAGACAGTCTATAAGAGAAGCAACAAGCGTTGTTGTTCCTATATCTATAACTATGCCGTAATTTTTGTCTGTCGTATCGTCCGCTTCATCGCCGAGTAATCCGCTCTCATTACATACATATGTTTTTCCGTTTTTATATTCTTTAAAATATGACGGCTCTGTATCAAAGCTGCGAGTTTCGCCGTTACTTAATATTTGCATTGTTTCACTCTTATTATTATCTACAAGAGTATATACACTCACATCAGCAACCACAAGAGAATGACAGGCAAGCACAATTCCTTGAGCCGTTTCAACTGCTGTAGGCTTTTTTATTGACTGAATAAGCTTAACAGAATTTATATCATTAACTTTAACCTTACATTTTCCGCAGCTTCCTGCTCCGTTACAAGGCGTTTCAAGGTATATACCAACATTTCTAGCCGCTCTTGCAAGGCTTGTGCCATTTTTAACCTCAATACTCTTATTTTCATTTACAAAATTTACAATCGGCATACTAAAACTCCTGCTTCAAAAGCAAATCAGTATACATTACCGCTGTTCCAAGTTCAAGAGGATTATGAATAAGTCTGCCCTCTGACTTTAGCCTTTGCGCTAGTTTCTTTTCTAATCCCAAAGGCATACCGGGTGCTGATACTACGGCTGTATCTGTCAGATTTTTTTCTGTTATTACTTTACTTGATGTTGTCGCTTCAATAACATAACTGTATTTTTCGTCACCAAGCGATGTACAGGTTCTGTATTCAGAATTTTGCAGTTTTTCTTTATCAATATCGAATAAAATAATTTCTGCCCCTGCTTTATGCAAGTATTTTGCCGCAGAAATGCCGACCGGCCCGGCTCCTGCAACAAGGACTGTTTTGTCCTTGATACCGTTTGCCGCAAGCTCGAGCGCCGCTGCAAAACCTCTGCCTGTTGCATCTCCATTATCCGATATTCTTCCATTCAGCGGATTGTAAGCCGTAAAACGATTGTCGTCGGCTGAGAAAAAGCAATGTCCTTCTTTGATTGAATTATATATACCGTCAACATCGGTACTGTCACACACATAAGCATCTGCGCCGATATATTTTAAAATTTCACAAACCGCATGCGAAAAGCCACCGATTATTCCAAGCCCCGAGGTTATCGGAACAACAGAGGTTTTTAAGCTTTTGAAGCTTGTTTCATCAATTCCGCTTGCCCTCATAACAATATTTTTAAAGCTTGCGTTGCACGCTGTTTTAAGCTCATCGTCAAGCTTTTTTAGATAATCCACAACATCTATTATATCTGTTTCTGTGAGTCGAGTCATATTACATATACCTTTCTGCATAATTTTTGCAATACTCGCAGCCGATGTGATTTGATATACATTCGCTGCAATTTGCCTGTGCTGTTACATATTTTCTGTCTAAAACAAGAAATATTCCCACGAAGCTTTTTACGGGAGTCATCATACCGCTGTCAAGTAGTTTAAGTCCTATACTGTTGAAATTCATAAATTCAAAAAAAGCACGCACCGAGGATGATGACATTCCCGACATTCCCGGTGCAAGCGTATCGGTTATATAGTACTCTCCACTATGAATTTCTGAATACTCCTTTAAAATTCTTTCCCTAAGTTCGTCCCTGCCTGCGTCTACAAAACAGGTTTCCCACGAATCGGCGAGAAATATGTTACTTATGGGGAGCTTTGATAAATCCGGCATTGGAGAATGAAACATAAACGCGCACCCTGCACAAATACTGTTGTAATCAATTTTACTTAAAGCGTTGCATTTGATTTTGATGTTTTCAAATTCAAACACATCTCCTGAAATTGCGCTTTTGTCAAACGGCATAATAACGAAATCAGTTGTTGTGCCGTGAAACAGACTGTCTCTTACCATAATTGCATTTTCTTTTGTTTTTTGACTTAATTTTGTATTTCTGTCAAGCCCGCACATAACTGTCAGATATTTTTCTGCACGGCTGTACAATTCTTCTGTTTTTATTGACAATACAATCTGTTTCATACCTTAAACTTCCCCCTTCCTCAATATTGTGAATTATTTTGCCGAGTCTTTTTACCGCCTCTTCTCTTGTACTTTCACAAACTATCAGCGTTGCCGCCCAAGCTTTTTTATGCGGTCTGTAGTCGGTTATAGCCTCGTCGCAGCCAAAAAATCCTTTAACATATCTCAACCGTCCTCTGTTTCCCATAATGTGCTCACCTAAAATATTGATTCTTCCGTTTTCAACCAATATATGCTGATAAACCGCATAGTAGGATATATTTATCTTCGGTGCTTTAAGCTGACCGCAGTAAGCGTCATACAGCAGCTCGAGCATATTGATTTTGCAGGATTTATATACAGCCGTAGGTGTTTGGCTCGGAAGCCTTGCATCTATTTCAAGCACATACATTTTTCCGTCGGAAAGTATTGTTTCTATATCAAAAATACCCTTAATTTTTAAAAGCTTACCTATTTTTACTCCGAGTTCATACATCTGATTCTTTTGATTTTCACTTAAATCAAAGCCCGCTTCAACTCTGCAACAGTCATATTTGCTGTCAGTAATTATTTCCGTAATTTGCAGAGGATAGAAATTTGTTCCGTCTCCGACCACTTCAATTGAATAGGACGGAC
>CACYTW010000136.1 GCA_902777435.1 uncultured Ruminococcus sp.
TCCCAACCTACTTTTCCGCCAATTGCCTGAACAACATCTCGAATTGGCAAAAGTATTCTTCCGTTATATTCCATAGCAGGACAAGTCAAATAGCTAACCTTACCGTCTACCATCATAAACTCAGAGTCCGGCTTTATCAATATTCTGTGTCCGTCAATATCTATGCCTGCATACTCCATATCGTCATACCACTCAATTTCTGCCCCCATAAATTCTAAGACAGAACGAATAGGTACCAATGTTCTAAATCTCTTAGGCTCTGTAATCGGAGATTGGTCAAAATCTATTTTAGTGCCATTTACATATACCTTGATTAGTTCCTCGCAGTCTATACCTCTTGCAAGGCCCCAATAATACGCAGGACACTCCTCACTCAATCTACAATGAAATCTGATAATAGGGTCATCAACAAATGCATCATCATTGATACTTGTAACAGAATTTGGAATAGCAACAGATACGATATTTTCACATTGAGCAAATGCTTTTGAGCCTATTGATTGTACTCCGTCAGGTATGGTTATACCTATCAAAGATTTACACTGATAAAATGTTCCGTCTGCTATTAATGTTATATCAGACGGCAATCTTACACCTTTAATGCTGCCGCAATAGGCAAAGCACATTGCACCGATTTTCTTAATTGTATCAGGAAGATAAACATATGTTGTATTTGCGTTACCTCCGAAGGCACCATCTGCTATCTCTGCGACATTATAACCTCCAAGTTTTTCGGGCACAATAACTTCACCGTCAACATCATCCACCGCTGTTATAACAGCATTGTTTCCGTTTAGGATATAGGTATATATATCCTCTTTAAATGATTGCTCCTCTGCGTATATAACACAAAAATTTGATAGTAAAAGAACCGTTGCCAGCAATACTGCAAGTATGCGTTTCTTCATAAAATCACTCCTTAAAATTTATAATGCCATAGGCACGCTCGTTTTTATTCTATCATATATTTTTAAAAAAATCAAATTCTTTATGATTTTTAAACTATTTTGTACCGATTTACATATATTTTATCCTACATTTGACTATGTTTATACAACAATTCTACAAAAAAATATCTGTATAAATAAAAGCTGACCGCTATCAAAAGCAGCAGTCAGAACCGAATATTCACATCTTTAATTTAAAATCGCTATTCCTATATTCAGATATAGGGCAAAAAGGCACCAAACAAGATAAGGAATAAGCAGATATGCCGATACATTATTTACCTTACCAAACCAAATAATATTAAGCAGTATCAACACAATCATTACAGCAAGCCAAACGGCTGAAAAAGTGTACGCACCTAAGTTAAAAAATAGAATAGACCATATGAAATTAAAGAAAAGCTGTAAGGCATAGAATATGTATCCGATTTTTTTCACTTCACCGCTTGCACGTGACACTCTGACAATATACAAAGAAATTCCCATCAGAATATATAAAATTGTCCACACAATCGGGAACGCAACCGAAGGCGGAGCTAATGGCGGCACAGATATACGCTGATATATATCCATATTGCCCCTTGTCAAAAACCCTGCAAACAAACCTATTAGCAACGGCAAGAGCAAACTCGTCACAAGTTTTTTTAAATTAACAGTACTAAACACAAAAATCACCTCACTGCTATCATATGCAGAAGGTGATTTGTATATTACTGTTTTGTCTATGTCAAAGATTCAACCGCATTGCTGATATCTGCAAAAAGAATACCCAAAAAGGCATCTGCATCACCACCGAGAACCCATTTTTCGCCTGACTTTATCATTAAAACATCAACGGTTTTTGTGACCTTTTCGCTTGAACTTTCAGAAATCGCATCAATCATTTTATCAACCATAAGCTTTTTATAGTCACCTGCGGTCATTGACTTTATCTTTACTTGATATTCTTTGCTGTCAACAAGTTCCATCATATCTTCTATATACCTTTCGATTATCTTGGAATAGTCAAGCGTTGTTATATCCACATTTATAACCATAGCGTTATCGCCTGCGTCTTTGATTGAATTTACTTTATAGTCCATACTCTTCAGAGTTGATAAAACAGCATCCTGATATTCCTCCCCGCTTGCTTCGTCTATATAAGCGGTAACCGCACTAAAGCTGTAATACTTGTTAATCTCTTCCCTGTTGCATTCTTTAAAGGCATTCATCATACCTTCAAAAGACTCTTTTGCATCATTCTTCGACATAAAAGAACACCCTGGACCGACAGCACACAGGCAAGCAATGACAAACACTGCAATTATTCTGTTTAAATACCTCATAATAACAAACTCCCATCTAACCTATATCATTACAACGCATAACTATCAGTATGCCATTTTTAAACGAAACTTCTGCAACATCATCATCTGTGAACTCGTTGCTCGACGCTTGTGCCTGACAAAAATCCAAAGACATATTATCCGTCTCATATTTAAGACCTTTAACGGAAAACCCCTCTACCACTCCGCCGTACGGAAAAAAAGACACATATTTTTTATCATTCTTTTTTATTTTAAAGGGCTTATCCTCCATCCAAATCTCATTGTTTTTGTCTAACAGTCTGATTTTGACGCCCCTTTTAAGACCGTATGCCAAAAGGCAATAATTTGAATACTCGTGGTCAAGTCTGCCTCCCAATCCGCCATATATATCTATTTCACAGCAACCGATTTCAATAGCATAATCAATGCATCTATTGGTGTCGGTATAATCCTTTTCCGACGGACATTTAATAACGTCAATTCCGACAGGATAATCCTTTTTCCACGAGTCATTATCACCAATAAAAATATTAGGTGTAATACCGAGGTTTACAGTATGTCTGTAACCACCATCAGCCGCAATAACAAGTGAATTTTCAAACTCCTTTAAATCTATATATGAGTAATCCTCAATTACTCCTCCTGCGAAAATTATAGCTTTCATCTCTTTGTATACGCATCACTTGCCAAATGGCGCAGTTCACTGACAACAGCATTTGTATCACTTGCATTGAACACAGCAGAACCTGCCACAAATATGTTTGCTCCGCAAGATGCCGCGTGAGATACTGTTTTTAAACTTATTCCGCCGTCAACCTGAATATCAAGATGCTTATATTCATTATCGGCAATGCTTGCGGCACTCTTGATTTTTTCTTCCATATCAGCCATATATGACTGTCCGCCAAACCCAGGCTCTACTGTCATAATAAGAACCATATCAAGCTTATTCAGGTATTTATAAATCCAATCTACGGATGTGTTGGGTTTAACGGAGATTCCGGCTTTTAATCCAAGCTCGTGAATCCTGTCGATTGTTTCACCCGGGTCGCTGAGTGCTTCAGCATGAAATGTTATTATATCGGCACCGGCATCTGCAAATGCGGACAGATACTTATACGGCTCGCTGATCATCAGGTGAACATCCATCGGAAGCCTTGAATATTTTTTAATTGACTTCAAAACAGGTACTCCGTAGCTGATATTCGGTACAAAATGTCCGTCCATAACATCAAAATGAATCATATCGCATCCGCTGACTTCACATCTTGAAAGCTCGTCCCTTAAGCACCCGAAATCTGCCGACAAAATCGACGCCGAAATTAGATTTTGCATCGTTATAACCATGCCCTTCCTTACAAAATCAAGTTTTTGCAGTTTTAGCTCTGACATTAAGCAAGAATCGGTATATCTTGCTCATTTGAAAATCTGTGCCTGAAATCAGGCAATTTAGAAAGCACATATTCACTGCGGAAAAAGCCACAGTGCGTACAATTATTCCATTTCATTATACTCTTTTATAATGTATATGTCAAATCAATCTTGAGGTATAAATACTGTACATTGCAGCGTTGCAATAGATATAAGACTTATGTTAATTCGTCACCCTGTATAATTCGTCACCCTGTAACGTTCTGTATCATAGCTTCATCCGTGGCTTTGTGTGAACAGCCCAACAATCTATCCTGCTGTCATGGAAAAATATTAAGGCAAGTGCAGGCACAATTTGCTGTTATGCCGATTATCGTATAATCACCGAAAAAATCAGCCGCAAAATCCGCATTAATGAGATTTTGTGGCTGATTAATTCGTCTGCCGCAGCAGATCCTGCTATCACTTCAAAGTAAAATCAATAAGTCATGATTTCGAAAAAGTGCATTGCAAAATATTAGATTTTATTATTTTATAAAGAAGCTATTCAATCTCCGATGCGTATGCTTCCATTTCCGCATTCAGCTCGCTTAAAGAGAAGTCTAAAGCGTCTCTGTTTTTCTCCTTCAGTTCCGCCCATGTGCTCGGATTTTTCCAGTTATTAAAGCTTATCATATCGCCGTAATACTTGGAAACCTTATCAAGACCGCTGTACTGAACGATTGTATTATGCGAATTTGCTACATCATACATATGGTTCCACATAGTCAGCATTTCCTCCGACCAGCCCAATACTTCCATCTTCTGTCGCTCATCTATTCTTATAACAGTGGGATCGACAACCTTAAAGCGCTCGCAGGATGCTAAAAGTGCTACACCCTCGGGGTTATTTGCACCCTTGATAAGACAGTATCCGACAGGCATTGAATCTATGTAATACTCGCCGTCGCCATTCGGATCTCTGGGCAGCGGAACAACCATAACTTCGCCGGTACGGAAGCCTCTTCTTACCAGAACGTGACGCAGTAATCCATATCCGCTGTCCTCGTCATATACTTTTATTTTAAAGGAACGAAGCATTCCACGAATATCATAAATGATGCTGTCCGCAATCTTATCCTCAATCTGACATTCATCAATCTTTACCACCGAATGTGTTCCCTGCTGATATGCCCCGGAAATCACCGTTCCGTTTTTCAGCCGCTGAAACGTGGCATTGACCTTGTTCCGATAATGAAATGGCTCCTGCATTCCGATAACCGGCTCCACTTTTCCAAAGCTGCCTAAAAGTTCTTTTACTTCCCGATGCTTCTTATTGAGCTGCTTTTCATAATCCATTCCTTGATACTGGCAGCCGCCACATTTTTTTGCAAGATCACATTCTCCCGGTGGGCAGATGTGTTTTTCCGGACGTTCCGATTTCGAACCATGCTGCTTTTTGAATGGCTCTTTCCCGGACGTTTTTTTATTGCTGCGCTCTTTTTGAGAAAAATCTTTTTTTACAGCTTCCTTTTTAGTAGTTTCCTTTTTAACATTTTCCTTTTTAACATTTTCCTTTTTAACATTTTCCTTTTTAACATTTTCCTTTTTTCTAAATTTATTGTTCTCTTCTGGCTTTCTCATTTCCTGTACCGTTCCTTATTTTTTCAATACTATACTATTTTTTAGTTTAACGCATTTAGCTGCCTTTTTCTATGGTTATTGCAGAAATATTTTCACAAATGGTTTAAAATAAAAATGTTAATTAGTGACACTTACTGAGCCTTCCACTGGTAACTTCTTACGAATGCTTGACAACACAAAAACGCCGATACAAACTGTACCGACGTTCCATCAACATTTCACACTATTTAATTTTTTGCAATAAAACTGCAATCATCTTTTTTTGTAAAGAAGTAACTCCGGATTTTCACCATTTTCCTCATAAGTGCATATCAGGATAAAATCCATATTTGCAAGGATACCAAAACATCTTTCACCGCCAAATTCCGATTCCAGCTGGTTTCCAAGATATGTTTTCTGGTCATCCAGAAATTTTACTTTTTTCCCATTCGGAAGTGTATACTCTAAATTCACATATTTTCCTACCAGTGCATTTAATTTTTCGACCTTAGGAAGTCCGTCTATGTGAAGTTCATTTATTTCCTTTATTAGCTGGTGTTTAAACTCCTCAAACTCTCCATTGTCGCTGAGTTCATCATATCTTTTCCAATAATCTAACTTTGGTAGCATTTCTTTCATATATGCGCGCGCCTGCTCTTCTGTAAAGTCTTCGCTTACCATATTTTTAACACATATGTCGATTAATTCATCCATATTGTTATAGGTATACGTTCCATCGGCATAGCACCACTTGCAATATTCCTCATTCAATGTGCCATCTTTTTCGCGACCTAATATGGTATCGTCAATCGGCATTCCACAGCACTGGCAAATCAGTTTTCTCGGTTCTCCCAAAAGCGTATTAATCGAAACATCAAATTCCTTCGACAAAAGTTTCAGTGTTTCTGTATTCGGCACCGTTTCACCATTTTCCCAGCGGGAAACCGCCTGCCGCGTTACCATGATTTTTTCTGCCAGTTCATCCTG
>CACYTW010000137.1:0-3453 GCA_902777435.1 uncultured Ruminococcus sp.
ACAAACGAAAAGGTACATATTTACCGATATGTTACCAAAGGTACATTTGACACATATATGTGGCAGACGGTTGAGCAGAAGCAAAAATTTATCTCGCAGATATTTACCTCAAAATCCCCCGTCAGAGTTGCTGATGATATAGATCCGACTGCTCTTTCCTATGCAGAGATAAAGGCACTGTCAACGGGTAATCCGTACATCAAGGAAAAAATGGAGCTTGACACGGAGGTATCAAAGCTGAAGTTGATAAAATCGTCCTTTATGTCGCAGATTTATGACCTTGAGGATAAGGTGGTAAAATTCTATCCGAAGCAGATTGCGGAAACTACCGCAAGAATTAAGGGATTGGAAACCGATATTCAGACAGTAAAAAAATACCCTAAGATAGAGGATAAATTCAATACAATGACCATTGACGGATTCGGGTATTTTGAAAAGGAAAAAGCGGGAAATGCGCTCATTGAACGCTGCAAGAAAATGACCTCGGAGGAGCCGGTTTTAATCGGTGACTACCGGGGTTTTTCTATGGAGCTGTCCTTTGACAGCTTTCAAAAGAATTTCTATGTAAGTCTTGTGGGTGCAAGGTCATACAAGGTGGAGCTTGGAACTGATGTATTCGGTAATATTCAGCGTATCGACAATGCCCTTGAAGGTCTTGAAAAAAGGCTTGAAACGGCAAAGGCGGAGCTTGAAAACATAAATACGCAGTATGAAACCGCAAAGGTCGAAGCAAAGCGACCGTTTCCGCAGGAGCAGGAGCTTCAGGAGAAAACAAAACGCCTTGCCGCCGTTGAAGCACTGCTTAAAATGGATAAGAAGGAGGCGGGTGTAATCGACACAGATGTTTCGGATGTAGAAGCACCGCAAAAACGGCGTGAATATGATATGGCAAGATAAATTCCCGATTTTTTGACAAGAGAAATATACTTATATATAATAGAAAAAAATGGAGAAAGCGAGGTGAACACATTGGATAAGCCGATAAAAACGGGAATTTTGGAGTATGACACAAAAACAGGTTTGTCGACAGATGAAACGCATTTTGAATGCGGACTTCCGGAATATCTTGCCGAGTCGCTTGAAAATATGAAAAAATCTTGGAAAATCATAGACAGCGGCAAAAAAGATATACATTGGGATATATGCTGGTGCGAGCTTAATGCCGATATAAATTCCGCAGAGGTTGAAAACCTTATTTCAAGCGAACAGGCTTGGTATTTGAGGTGTAAATATTTAAGAATAGAAAAACCGGATATTTGATAAAATTTAATAAGGGACATAACCGACAGGAGAAAATCTTGTCGGTTTTTTTATGCCTGAACTTATGAAAGGAATGATGAAATTATGAACACGAAAAAAGTAAAACCTATCGGGAGGACAATACGGCTGTGCCGGCAGTATAACGGCTTTTCACAAACGGAACTCGGCGAAAAGGTCGGTTTTCCGAAAAATAGTGCCGGAATACGCATAGGACAGTATGAAAACGAGAGAAGCATCGCAAAAGCCCGGATTGCAACAAAATTAGCAAAGCAGCTCGGCATACACAAGTTTGCCATATCAAAGCTCTCAATAGATTCCGAGCTTGAAACACTGCACACTCTATTTAAGATTGATATGGTTTACGGTCTTAATTGGAATAAAAACGGTGACACGGTGTCGCTCTCATTTCCCGATGACTGCACCACAATAAACCGTTATCTGAAAAAGGTGTATGAAGCACGGCAGGCTTTGATTAAAGGTGAAATAACATATGAGGATTATGTGTATATACAAAATGCCTGCGGAACTTATAAAAAGAAGGAAGGCTGATTTTAATGCAAAACGAACAGGAACTGCGTGATTTACTCTATGAGAAAATGTGTAATGAACAAGAGAACTTTATTGAAAAGCTGAAACATTCTACGCCGGAGGAAATCATTTCTGCATCGTATGAAAAGGTTATGCGTGATGACATTCTAATGCTTTTTGAAGGTGATTTTCTTGACGCAAAGCAAATAAAGGAACTTTTGCGGCTTGAATATCCTCTTTCCGCTTGCTACAATGAGTGGCTGAAAAATGACTGTTCATATATGGATATGCTTCAGGATACGGTTGATGATTTTTCAAAGGAGCTTGTAAAGGAAAATGAACAGGCAAAAAAGAAAAAACGAAATCAGCCGGAACGATAACAACCGCAAATCAGTCTGCCACATACGGCAGGCTTTTTTGATATACAAAATTTTAAGAAAGATGAGGTAAAAAACTATGTCAACAAATTACAACAGAGAGGCGTTTGTTCGCTCACTTGAAAAACTGTGCTTATTGCATCGGGGAATCTTCGCTTTTTCCGAAGATGTTACATACGATGTGAAAAAAGCAGTCCCCGAAGGCTTTGATCCGCTTATGTACTTTACGTTCAAACCCGTTTACACATTTGAAGTATACGGAAACAGCAACGAGAATCTTAACGGTCGGTATGACACAAATCCCATATTTGATAAAAACGCATATATGCTTGATGTGAATTTTACGGGACTAACATCAAACCTAAGCGACATAACGGAGGGTTACGAATTATGGCTGCTTGACGATATGACTCTTGCCGTTACATATTTCTACAATATGAAAGTCCGTTCCAAAGACAAATTTGAAGCTGTAACATACCGATATTTTATGAAAGACGGCTTATACAAATTCGGGGATAATTTTGAGGAAGAGGCATTCTTGGGAAAAATCGAATATATTATCGCCAAAGAGCTTTGCTGTAACACGGAGTGCGATAATAAATGCGATGAATGTAAATACGGTGAAATCATTTCCGAATACGAGGATGATTACAATGATGAGTGCATCGGTGACGAATGTGATGATTGCCCGTATAAGGACAACTGCACACTCTAAAATGTAGCTTTCCCGACGGAAAGCAGAACGCCACAGGCGGACGGGACAAATGCGTGAGCATTTGTATTAGCAAGCACGGCATTTGTCTATACAAAAGCCCGCTTGTTAGTGGCTTATGCCCCTAATACCCCGCCTGTCGGCACTATGAAAAGAGGTGATTTTTTTTGAGAAACAGACAAAATGGAGTTCTTGTATATTTATCGGATGCGGAGAAACAGCACCTTGTAAAGCAGACCGCTGTTGCAGGACTTAGTGTAGGTGCTTTTATCCGCAAGCTGATTATGGGAAAAGAAATTCGTCCCCGTCCGCCTGATGAATATGTAAAGCTGCTGCGTGAGATAAATGCTGTGGGCAACAACATAAATCAGATAGCGCATATCGCAAATGCCGAAAGACATATTTCAGCAGATAAAATTGAGGAAGTCCTCAAAATGCAAGATGAAATTATGCGGCTTGTAAGGAGTGTACGCTGATGGCAATTACAAAAATATGGTCGGTCAAATCAAGACTTGACACAAGCCTTAAATACATTGCAAATCCCGACAAGACGACTTTGCAGCCTGACATTGAAGC
>CACYTW010000137.1:3527-4625 GCA_902777435.1 uncultured Ruminococcus sp.
CAAGAGTTTTTCGGAAAAGCCGGGCGCAAAAATTCCGTTCTTGCCTATCACTTGGTGCAGTCCTTCAAAGATTTTGAAACAACACCGGAGATTGCTCATAAATGCGGACTTGAACTTGCGGAGCGTTTGTTTGCGGATAAATACGAGGTTGTTGTCGCAACGCACCTTGACCACAAGCATTTGCATAACCACATCATCATAAATGCCGTTTCATATCTTGACGGTTACAAATACCGAAATAATTTTAAGGACTACTTTATAGACATTAGAGGAATATCCGACCAAATATGCCGTGAAAACTGTCTGTCGGTAATCGACAAACCCCAACGGCGAGGTATGCACTACGGCGAATGGCTGGCATTAAAAGAAGGCAGACCGACCATCCGTGGCAGTATCCGCAGGGATATTGACGAGATTATAAAATGCTCATACACAATGGAGCAGTTTTGGCAAAACTTAAAAAAGCGTGGTTTTGTCGTTCACCGCAAGGGGCCGAAGATCAAATATACATCTATAATCGCACCGAACGCAAAACGCCCGATGCGCCTTGATAATCTTGGTAAAGGTTACAGCGAATCAGCGATTTTGGAAAGAATTATCGCAACCAGAAACGGTATCATTACGGCTGCACCGTCCGAGATGCCGAAAAAGCAATACAAATTCCGAGGCAATCTTAAAAATGTCAAGGGCAAAAAATTAAAAGGATTTATGGCACTCTACTTCCACTACCTTTATTTATTCAAGAAAATACAGCGTAAGCAGACACCGCAAAGGGTGTCATTTTTTATGCGTGAGGAGATGATAAGGTTTGACCGCTATCAGAAGCAGTTCAAATTTTTGTTTTCACACGATATTGAAACGGGCGAACAGCTGCAAAAATATCAGCAAAGCAAGGAGGCTGAAATTGATATTTTAATTACGCAGCGTAAAAAGCTGTACGATGAAAGGAATGATGAAAATTGTGATGAAGTCAAGGAAAAAGCGAAAGCAATCAATACGGAGCTTAACGAACTCCGGAAGGAAATCAGAATGTGCAAAGCCATTTTTAAAGACTCATATAAAATTGCCGAGAAAAAACGGCAGGCTATGGCTTTGCAG
>CACYTW010000138.1 GCA_902777435.1 uncultured Ruminococcus sp.
TTTTATAAAATTTTTAAAATATTCTTTTGAACTTTTTTTAAAAACATACTTATATACTATTATTGGTCGTATAATATTAGGTGCTAAACTACTAGCAATCGTACCTATTATTACTCCATCTAATCCACATAGTTTAACTCCTATTATTGAAATAACAATATTTATAGATGATTGTATTATTGGTACAAATCTGTCTTTATCATTTTCTCCCGCAACCTGTTTTACAATCCCAATAACTATTCTAATTCCCGTAAAGAAAAAATTAAATCCAATTAACCAAACAGTAAAATTTGATAATAAATATTTTTCTCCAATCCATATTTTTATAAATTTGTTTATTACGCCAATTATGCATATACCAAAATAACTATACATACAAAATGATATAAAATCAATTTTTTTAAATACTTTAAGTAATCGTTCTCTACTTGTTACAATCAAATTTCCAAAACTTGCTGTCATACTTGTAAATATCATTGTAATTATGTTATTTAACATTGATATTAATGTTGTATAGTTAGAATAAAATCCTACTGTATTTATGTCTATGAATGAGGAGATAATAATATTGTCTGTTCCATTTATGCACCCCTGTTCCGTTGTGGTAATAGTAAATCTGTGAATAAAAAATAAAAGCGGATTATGTTCGGCTTGCATTAAAAAATGCAGGCGAACACAGTCCGCCTTGCTGTTTCTGCGAAGACATAACCATGATGCTTGGATTTTTGCACAGAAAAATAAGACGGCTGTGTTGCCCCGTCCTTTCCTTCACATAAAATCCTTTATAATTGCTCAAAAGCAATAGTCGCAATACAATTTAAATTTTCTGAAATAACCCCTTGTCCGTTTGGATCCGGGTAAATTGCAGTTAATATCTAGATTATATTCTAAATGCACAAAAAAGTCAATCAATAAAATGTAAAAAGAAAATCAAATTTTCTAAGATTAATATTCTTGTGAGGAATTATACTTTTTACAAAGTCAGAAAAAGTTAAATATAGTGTTATTTGGTGCAAAATTATTGTTTAATATGAAACTTGACCGTGTAATCTGCACAAAAATTAAACGTGGAATTTGTAACATAGAATATATACTTTTTTGGCTAAATTTGCTATAATAAGAATGAAAATTTTATGAAAGGATGTTTTTCCTATGAAGAAAGCAAAAAAGATTGCAAGTCTTGTTGTTGCGTCTGCGCTTTTGACATCTTCTTTTGCCGCAATTACTTCCGTAAATGCTGCCGAAGTTGACTCAGCACAGGTTGCATCCACCGAAAGTACCCTTCGTGATAAGGTTTCCGACGGTGTTATGCTTCACGCATTCAACTGGTCTTACAATACAATCAAAGAAAACCTTCCCGCAATTGCTGCGGCAGGATACACAACAGTCCAGACTTCTCCGGTTCAGCAGCCGAAAGACTACTCAACATCAGGCGACGTAGCAGGTCAGTGGTGGAAGCTCTACCAGCCGATCAGCTTCCATATTGCCGAGGAGTCTTGGCTCGGTACAAAGGATGATCTTAAGTCACTTTGTGATGAGGCTGATAAGTATGGCATCAAGATTATTTGCGATATCGTTTCAAACCATGTTGCAAATTCAGATGAAACAAAGCCAAACTCCGTAAGCAATCAGGTTAAAAAATATGAGCCTGATTTCTATAAGAACAGAAAAACCCTTACCCGTACATACACAGGTGATGCAAATGACAGTTCTGTTCAGGCAGTTGTTCAGGGCCATGTATCAAAGTGTCCTGACCTTGTAACAAACAGCTCAGAGGTTCAGAATTACATCATTAATCTTCTTAAAGAGTGTATCGACTGCGGTGTTGACGGCTTCCGTTTTGATGCTGCAAAGCATATTGAAACTGAGGATGACGGTGCATACGCATCGGATTACTGGAAGAATGTAACAAGCGCCGCTTCTTCTTACTATACACAGAAAACAGGCGATAACCTCTACATCTACGGTGAAATCCTTAATAACTGCGGTGCCGGCAGAAGTTACAGTTCATACACAAAGTACATCAATGTTACCGACAACAGAACAGGTGACGCTGTACTTTACAATGTTTCAAAGGGCAAGGCAAGTTCTGCCGCTAATGCATCATACAAATCAGGTGTAGCTGCATCAAACGCAGTTCTCTGGGCAGAAAGCCATGATACATATGAGGGCAGCTCAGGTTCATCGGGCTACTCAAACACAGCAAGCGTTTCCGATGAAGATGTTGCAAAGGCATGGGCAATTGTTGCATCAAGAAAAGACTCAACAGCTCTCTTCTTTGCTCGTCCAGGTACAGCTCTTATGGGTAATGTTTCAACAGATACAACTTACAAGAGCACAGTTGTTTCGGAAGTTAACAAGTTCCACAACCTCTTTGTAGGTCAGTCCGAAAAGCTTGGCTCTTCAGGTGATGTTGCTTATGTTGCAAGAGGCACAAGCGGTATCGTTCTTTCAAACTGTAAGGGCACAACCGCAAAAGTAAGCATTTCAGGCACAGGTCTTGCAAACGGTAAATATACCGACACAGTTTCAGGTGCCGAGTTCACAGTAGCTAACGGTGTTCTCACAGGTTCAATCGGCAGCACAGGTGTTGCAGTTGTTTGCAACGGCTCAACAACTCCAAAGGTTACCTGCTCTGTTGAAAACAGCACATTCAAGGGCGACACAATGACAGTAACACTCGGTCTTGAAAATGCAACATCAGGTACATATTGCCTCGATGATTCAACTCCTGTTAAGTTCACAGGCACAACAACAATCCGCATCGGTTCAGACTATAAGGGCGGCGAAACAATCAACCTTACACTTACTGCAACCGACGGCAAAAAGACAACTACTACGGCATATAAATACACAAAGAGTGCAGCAGCACAGTCGGGTGTTTATGTATTCTTTAACCCTGCAAACAAGAAGGGTTGGACAGGTCCTTACAATGTTTACATTTATGATGAAAACACAAATAAGGGTACAGTTTATAAGAATGCTAACTGGCCGGGTGAGAGTATGACTCTTGACCCTGCAACAGGTTACTATTATTATGAAGTTCCAAAGTCCTCTTGCCTCTCAGCTGATGATCAGGGCAAAAACCAGGCAGCTTCTGACTTTGACCTTTCAACTTCTGCTAACACAAGAGTAATTATCTCTGAGGCAGGCGGCGAGCAGTATCCTGGCAGAACCGATCCGGCTATCAGCCTTAACGGTTCATCAAAGGCATTCTCCCTTTCAAAGGCAGATTCTTGGGAAAACACAACCCTTACACCTACAAAGGTTGATGTTGAGGCTACCGATGTTACAAAGGGTTCTGCAACAGAGCCTACAACAGCAACATCTCCAAAGCCTACAACACAGCCCGCTAC
>CACYTW010000139.1 GCA_902777435.1 uncultured Ruminococcus sp.
ATGGTTTTAGCACCTTAGCGGTATTTTTTCTTCCGTTTATGTATGAAACAGGATTTTGCGTTATATTTACTAAATCGGCAATGTTTTTGTCTATGTAAATATTCGGCTTATTAACTGCTTGACAGGTGCAGTATTTACGATTTGACCTTGAAAGATTTTCCTTGCACAATCGTGGATAGAATGGAGTTTCCACACCTGAAGAATACCATTTCATATTTTCATAAACTCCGACAATCAGTCCGTGATTTACAGCAATAAGATAGTCGCAATTTTCTGCTCGTTTGGTGTCGATTATCCAATGACCTCTTGCACATTCCATAACTTGGCTGTCTGACATATCGTATTTATAAAGTGAATTTATTTTAACAATTAAAAGATTGTGGAAAATATCTTCTTTTGAAAGGATTTCAGCACCGTAAATTTTTTCAAAATTTTCAGCTGTAATAACAGGTATTGAATGGTGTCCCGAAACTACATTAGTGAGTGATTGGCTGTCAATGTAGTTCATTATATTTATCAAAGCCGATTCGGCAACGAAAGCCTCTTTTTCCGAAAGACCATACGATATAATGAGTTTTTTGATTTTGTTACCCGATGAGAGTATTTCTTTTATACGATTCGATTTATTTGAGCTATCGAGTTTTTCTTCGTGTTGAAAAACACGGTTGTTAGTGCCTTTGCCTATGTAAAATATTTTATTATTTCTTGGGTCTGCAAGGGCATAAACATAGTAACCTAATTTTTGTTTTACCTTATCGGAAAAGCCATTCATAAGAAACATACCTTTCAGTTTAATTGATTTAATCATACCATAAATGCTTATTACGGTAAAGTGTTGTGTTGCGTACTTGATTTATACAAACACGGTCGGGAAAATTAGTTGTATCGTTTTACATCTATCTTCTCGACCGTACTTTTTACCTTTTCACTATTATTTATTACTTTAAATCATTCTTCCATTTGCTTGCCAAGGAATGCGGCGGCGGTTTGTGCGAGTTTGATTTCTGCATTTGACGGGATTTTGGTCTGTTCGCCTGTGAGCATAATTACCGCACCCGAAACATCTCCTGCGGCGATAATCGGATAGATTACCGAGGCGTAATGCTCAATGCCTTCAATCGGCTGAATGTCGCCAAGCGTTTGCTGTGTTGCCGAATAGCTTTTGCGATTTTCCATATATCCCTCAAGCACCGTTGTAACCCTGCGTTCAAGAAATTCACGCTTTGAAACTCCTGCGGCGGCGATTACATGGTCACGGTCTGTTATGATTGTCGGCATTCCACTGATTTTTGCAAGCACCTCTGCATATTGCGATGCAAACTCCGCAAGTTCACCAACGGGCGAATATTTTTTGAAGATAACCTCTCCGTCTGTTGCGGTGTAAATTTCGAGCGGGTCGCCCTCACGAATACGAAGTGTCCGCCTGATTTCTTTCGGTATAACCACTCTGCCGAGATCGTCAATTCTTCTGACGATTCCTGTTGCTTTCATATTTAAAACTCCCTTCGGACAATTTTGCCCTTTGTCTGATACATATTCAGCAAATTATTTGCAGTAATATTGTTTGATTCATACAGTTTTTTATACCGAAATTTTCTTTGGTGACATATTTTTACAACATATAAAAAATATAACTTTATTACGATTTAGTAAATCGTAAATGCCTAAATTGCAAATACCTAAATTGTTTATGAGCAAATTAAACAGCCGACACGGATTGATTTCGTATCGGCTGTTTTGTTTGAAATTTTAATTTAAAATTATAATTACGCTTTTTTGGATTTTGAGGTGATTTTGTCTGCGATTTTGGTAACTATGATGCAGAGGATGATTGTGAAAACCATATCCGGCAAGGTGTTGCCGACTATGGTATCGACATTCAGCAAGAAGCGATATGCTGCAAAACCTGCGAGCCATACTATGATGTTGCAGATGTCAACGGCTTTGTTTGCTCTGTCTTTTTTGAGAATGAAAAAGTCTGCAATCTGAATGGCAATCATCGGGGCAAATACCGAACCGATGAGGTAGAGAAAATTCGTGATGTCATCCATAGGATAAACAATTGCGGCGATTACACCTACGATTGTTACTACAACGGCAACATATTTTCCTTTGAGTTTTGAGAATATCGACTCACTCGAAATTCCTGCCGAGTAAGCGTCAAGGAAAGTTGTTGTAACAGTTGAGAGAATTACAATTACAAGGCCTGCAATGCTGAGGCCGGATTTAAGCATAATTTTTGCAATATCGCTTTCGCCTGTAAGAATAGATGCGCTCATACCGATTATGTACATCCAACAGCTTACAGCACCGTAAACAAGTGTGCTTGCGAGAGTTGCCTTGAACGGCTTTTCTGCCTCTCTCATTCATGATGGGATCCAGAATACGGTTGAACTTGTCGACGATCCACTTGTGATCGATGCCGTCTGTGGCTTCGCCGTTGGCGGAGTATACTTTGGTCTTGTAGATGGTTCCGTCGTTTAACTCGAACTCCACCCATGCAAGACGCTTTTCCGGGAACTGTGCTTCCATCTCCGGATCCATGACGAACTCCAGCTTCTTCATCATCTCGAGAACAGCCGGATTGTCCAGAGCCTTGTTGTTCATCTGGCGGAAGCCCACTTCGCCGCATACGATGGCGGTTGCCACCGGGAAGGCGATGTTGTACTGCGCCTCATCGGTCTCGTGAGGTACAATCTTGGAAAGCTGGGTTGCGGAATCGAAGGTGTGTACGGTAACCTTCTTAATGTCATCGGCTGTGAAGCCCTTCTCCGTCATCATCTCGATGGAGGCCTGGATGGGCTGGTGACCCCAGCGGCAGCAGGTGTAGGGCTTGAAGTAGAGATTCATGATCTCATAGGTCTTGCCCAGAGTATCCAGGAGATAGCTGTAATCGTCAAACTCCAGCATGTGGAGCTTTGCACACATCTTACGGATACGCTCCTCCCGGAGGAATCGTATCTGGTTTAGTGCACTGAGGAATGTTTTGTTTTCGCAATCCACAAAAAGACCCACTATATGTATTTCGTGCTTTTTGTAAAATGTACTCAGCTCCACTCCCGGAACAACCTCAAGAGACGTACCGGCTGCAGCTTCAGTCATGGTCTTTACGCCCCTTACGGTGTCGTGATCCGTAAGAGCAATAGCGGAAAGCCCTTTTTTTAATGCCATTTTTACAAGCTCCTCAGGGGTATCGGAGCCATCGGAAAAAATGGAATGACAGTGCAGGTCTATGATTTTTTTATCCATGCGATACCTCCTTATCAGATATAAATGAGCTTAAAAAAGATAAATTTTTTTTGTGTGAAATATCAGTATATCATCAAGGAATTGTATAATCAACACACATTGATA
>CACYTW010000140.1 GCA_902777435.1 uncultured Ruminococcus sp.
AAAAAATAAAAGATAATGTTTATCCGCCGGTTGCAGATTATAATAATAATGGGATGCCTGTTAAAATATATATTGCAACCAAGGATAAAATAAAGCAATATTCCTATGAATATAATGATGCAGGGCAAGTAGAACGAGAAGATATAGATATCGTTAGTAGATACAGTGACTCATCCATTCACGACTATCGGACATTCAAATACGATATATACGGAAATATAGCAGAAATACATGAAAGTAATTCTAACTCTACGCAAAGTGTAGATATAATCAAAACTTTCGGATATATTTATGTACAATAATTTAATTAGTATAAAAATGAGAGGGGGTGATAAAATGTTCAATAATTTTTTTGATGCATCAGGTAGATTTAAAGGAAGTATGAGCCGAGTCGGCAACAATACTTATGTTAAGAGTAATACCGGCGGTATCATCGGCAGTTATGATCATTCGGCAAAATTGTTAAAGGACGCATCCGGACGGATTATAGCCAGAGGGTCAGAGGAAATTATAGGAATGTTATTTGGCGGAAAATAAACATTCATATACTGCACATTTTAGCAAAGAGTAAAAAAGCACAATCTGAATTTCAGACTGTGTTTTTTGTCTTTACCTGATACTATTTCAAAGTTCATATTTTACAATAGTATTTATGTATAATAATTCGTTCAAAGGTAGCAGCCTGCCACACATGACAAGCGGGTTGTAAAAATTCATATAAAAAGTTTAGAGTTTATGCACAAAAAAGCCGAAACAGTAGCTGAATCAAAAAGTACAGTAAAGAGCAAAAAACAACTTGGCGTTGTTTGCTGTACTCAAAAATCAAAGATTTTCCCTAAAACGAAACAAAGGCTTCAATAAGTGAGATCTTTGTCTGTTTTAGGGACTTTTTTAAGTATCTTAAGTTTTTCGTTTTTTATAAAGGCGATAAATTACGATTGAGCCAACTGACGAAAGCACCGTCAGTGAAACCGATACAATAAACGCTGTTGAAGTTGGGTCGGTTATGCTGGCACCCGCAACAGTTGCAGGTATTAACCCTGGCAGTGTGCCGACAAGCCCCCAAAACGCATACGGAACGTATTTGATTTTAATGGAGCCGAGATATAAGCTTACAATGTCCGCAGGCAAACAGCTTATCGCTCTTAAGAAAAAGGAGATAAACGAGTCGGAGTTGCGTTGTAAATCAACAAATTCCTGTGCCTTTGGATACTTTTTTATAATTTTATCGGCAAGGGAGGAACCTGAAAATCTGCCTATGGTGTAAGGTATGCTGTACGCTATTACTGTGCCTATGCAGTTAATCAGCAGAGCAATATACAACGGAAATATAAGTCCTGATGTAATCTGTAACAGAAGAATTGGAAACAGCACAGAAATACTTTTTAGGGCATACAAGGCGAGCATTATCAATGACGCGAGAAATAAGTTCTGCGGTAGAAATGAAATAATATCGTCTATGCTTAAATCTCTTCCTGATACAATCCAAAGCAACATCAATACTGCTATGACTATAAACGGAAGTATTTTAATTACTTTTCCAATTCTTTTTTTCATCAGTAAAATTTATCTCCTGTGGTTAATTAAATTTTAGTCGTTTGTAAAACGTGAAAACTGTTTATTGTAAATCCGAAATGCAAATCCGAAATAATTTTATCGAATTATTGCCCTTCGCCCATACAGTTGCCAAGCCCAACTGCAAGGAAAAAATTATTTCGGATTTGACGGATTTATTGTAAAATAATTTTATTTAACGATTGCCCTCGTCACCACTTGCTACGCTTGCTTGATGCTTATTGCGTTAGCATCGTCACTTGCTCCGCCGTGGCTCCTCTTTCCCAAAAAATCTCGAATTGAACTTCGATTTTTTGGGAGCCCTACAAGCCCAACTGTAATGAAAAAAATTATTTCGGATTTTGCGTATGGTTTTCCGAATTTTACCGTCTATTGATTAAATTGAGAGCCTTTGACAACTCCATAACTATAAGAGGAACAATGATTAAACCGATACCTAATAAATAAAGCGGAGCGTTCAAAAGTTCTAATCCGAATGCAATCCTCAAGGGCGTGAACAGCACAATAAGAACAAGAGCAACAGATATCAGACAAGCACGATTTAAAATCTTGTTTGTAAACACACCGATTTTAAACAACGATTTTTCCGAACGCATATTGTATGCCTGCATAATCTGTGATATGGAAAGAACCATAAAAGCAAGAGTTCTGCCGCATTCGACGCTGCCTGTTGTGTTGCGTGCAACTGAAAATGCTGTTATTGTTAAAATTGCAAACATTACTCCTTGCAGAAAAATTCTGACACCGTAGCCGTGAGCAAAAATGCTTTCATTTTTGTGGTGAGGCTGTCTGTTCATAACGTCATTTTCAACTGCTTCCATTCCAAGTGCAATGGCAGGCAAACTGTCGGTGACAAGGTTTATCCATAAAAGCTGCATAGAAAGCAGAGGAGATATATGCCATATCATCATTGATACAAAAACTGTTATGACCTCGCCGATATTTGTGCCAAGCAAAAAGCCTACAACCTTGCGGATGTTATCATATATTCCGCGTCCTTCCCGCACGGCATCTACAATCGAGGCGAAGTTATCGTCTGTCAGAGTCATATCTGCGGCACCCTTTGCAACATCTGTGCCTGTGATACCCATTGCACAGCCTATATCCGCCGCCTTTAAGGCAGGTGCATCATTCACTCCGTCACCTGTCATAGATACAACTTTTTCCTTGCTTTGCCAAGCCTTGACAATTCTGATTTTGTTTTCGGGTGAAACCCTTGCGTATACGGAAATGTTTTCTACATTGTCTTTCAGTTCCTCGTCGCTCATAGTGTCAAGCTCAGCACCTGTTATAGCTTTGTCGCCTTCACGCATAATGCCAAGCTCCTTTGCAATGGCAGAGGCGGTAATGATATGGTCGCCTGTAATCATAACAGGTCTGATGCCTGCCTGCTTACATATTGATACAGCATTCTTTGCCTCGGGGCGAGGAGGGTCTATCATACCCACAAGACCGAGGAAAGTTAAATCGTTTTCTATGTTGTCGCTGTCGAGTTCTTGGGGAATTTTGTCTATATCCTTAAATGCTATTGCAATAACACGCAGGGCGTTGTTGCTCATTTCATCATTGATTTTTCTTGCTTTCTCTGTATTTCCGTTTACACAGCGTTTTGCAAGAACATCAAACGCACCCTTGACAATGACAATGTTTTTATTATTGTAATTGCAGATAACACTCATCAGCTTTCTGTCCGAATCAAATGGTAATTCTGCAATTCTCGGAAAGTCAAAGGATAATTTTTTCTTGTTAAAGCC
>CACYTW010000141.1 GCA_902777435.1 uncultured Ruminococcus sp.
TGTGCTATGTTGCAGAGGAATGAAAATCTTTCAGATTTTCTTTTTTATGTTATAATAACCTCACGGCGTTACCAAAATCAAAGATTTTGACGCCTGAGAGAACATTTGAACATTACACTCCGCAGCACCTTTAGTGTGCTATGTTGCAGAGGAATGAAAATCTTTCAGATTTTCTTTTTTATGTTATAATAACCTCACGCATCACCTAATGGTGTGCTATGTTTCTAAGGAGTATATAGTTATGAAAATAAAAGAATCAGCAGAAAACTATCTTGAAGCAATTTTGATGATAAAGAAAGAAAAAGGCTATGTACGCAGTATTGATATTGCAAACAAACTTAACTTCACAAAGCCCAGCGTTTCTGTTGCTATGAAGAACTTTCGGGAGGAAGGCTATATTACAGTAGACGTTGACGGTGGTATAACCTTGACAGAAAAAGGTCTGACAATAGCAGAAAATATGTATGAACGTCATCAGATTATCGCAAAGGCTTTAATGAGTTTGGGTGTCGACGAAGAAACCGCCTATACTGACAGCTGTAAAATCGAGCACGATATCAGCGACCAAACCTTTAACGCAATTAAAAATCATATGAAATTACACAACACCTTATAATTTATGTCAAACAAAAAGAAAATCGGCAATGATGCAGTTTTTGCAACATTGCCGTTATTTTTAATCTATAACATCATAGCCCTGACTCTCTACTGTTTGTTTGAGTTCCTCATATGAAATTTCCGAATTTAAAGTTACTTCAGCCGTACCTTTTTCATAGCTTACGATTGCCTTTTTCACCTGAGGAAGCTCCTCCAAACACTTTGTCACTCTCGCCTCACAATGGCTGCACATCATACCTACGATTTTTAAAGTTTCTTTCATTTCTGCTTCTTCCTTCCTTTGTTTTTTTCTATGTTTTATATTAACTTTTTTATTTTTTCTTATGTCAACAAGGTTAAGTCTTAAGGCATTTGTCACAACGCAAAAACTTGACAAACTCATAGCCGCCGCACCAAACATAGGGTTTAGCTTCCATCCAAGCAGGGATATAAACACTCCTGCCGCAAGGGGTATTCCTATAATATTATAAATAAACGCCCAGAATAAATTTTCGTGTATGTTTTTGAGAGTTGCACGGCTCAGACGTATTGCCGCAGGAACATCCGATAATCTGCTGTGCATAAGAACGATATCTGCGGCATCTATTGCAATATCTGTTCCTGCTCCTATGGCTATACCAATATCCGCACTTGTCAACGCAGGTGCATCATTTACTCCGTCGCCAACCATTACAACCTTTCCCTTTTTCTTTAAATCACTTATTACGCTTTCCTTGCCATCAGGCAATACACCTGCAACAACTTTGTCAACACCTGCCTGCTTGCCAATGGCATTTGCTGTGCGCTCATTATCTCCCGTAAGCATCACAACGCTAAGTCCCATATCCTTAAGCTCTGTTATCGCCTGTCTGCTGTCCTCCTTAATAACATCTGCAACAGTAATTACACCTATAAGCGTACCCCCACAGCTAAAAAACATAGGTGTCTTTCCTTCCTCAGCAAGTTTCTCTGCCTTATATTTAAATTCAAGCGGTATCTCCGCCTGACTACCGATAAAGTTCAAATTTCCGCCAGCCAATACTTTGTCATCTTGCATTGCGGTAAGTCCGTTACCCGGCAAAGCCTTAAAATCGGAAATATCATATTCTTTAAGCTGTAACTCCTCTGTCCTTTTTAATATTGCTTTTGCAAGAGGATGCTCACTCTTCTTTTCAAGTGAATACGCAAGACGTAATAGCTCATCTTGGGTTATATCTGCATTTGGAATAATATCAGTTACCTTTGGCTCACCGCTTGTAATTGTTCCTGTTTTATCTAATACAGCAACGCTTACCTTTCCTGTTTCCTCAAGTGATACTGCTGTTTTGAACAGTATTCCGCATTTAGCACCTGCACCGCTGCCCACCATAATAGCAACAGGTGTTGCAAGTCCGAGAGCACACGGGCAGCTTATTACCAAAACGGATATGCCACGGGCAAGAGCAAAGCCTGCCGTCTGTCCCACAAGCAACCATACAATAGTTGTAACAACAGCAATCGCAATAACAACAGGAACAAAGACACCCGATACCTTGTCAGCCACCTTTGCAATAGGTGCCTTGGTTGCCGCCGCATCACTTACCATCTTTATGATTTGCGAAAGCATAGTGTCCTCTCCGACCTTTGTTGCCTCGCATCTTATAAAGCCTGATTGGTTAATTGTTGCCGCCGAAACACTATCTCCCTCAGCTTTATCAACAGGAATACTCTCACCTGTAAGTGCTGATTCATCCACCGCACTTACTCCTTCTGTAATCACTCCATCAACGGGTATGCTTTCACCTGGACGTACGACAAATATATCTCCCTTTTTGACCTGTTCGATTGGAACTTCAACTTCATTTCCTTCACTTACTATTACGGCGGTTTTAGGTGCGAGCTTTATCAGCTTTTTAAGTGCATCTGTTGTTTTTCCCTTTGAACGTGCCTCAAGCATTTTACCAACAGTAATCAATGCCAAAATCATAGCCGCCGACTCGAAATACAATTCGTGCATATATACCATAACAGCATCCATATCGCCGTTCACCTGAGCATTGGTCATAGCAAACAGTGCATAGGTACTGTAAACAAAGGCTGCTCCCGAACCCAAAGCAACAAGTGTATCCATATTTGGTGCCCTGTGCAAAAGGCTTTTAAAACCGCTGACGAAAAATTTTTGATTTATAACCATAACCGCAGCCGTCAGTAAAAGTTGAATAAGTCCCATTGCAATATGGTTATTATCAAAATATGACGGCAGAGTCCACCCCCACATCATATGTCCCATAGAGAAATACATCAAAACAATCAAAAATACAATTGATGCAATAAGTCTATGCTTGAGGGCAGAAAGCTCTTTATCTTCCGGCTCCTTTTCTGATTTATCAGATACAATATCTTGCCTTACGCCCTTTTGGGTCGCTCCGTAACCCGCCTTTTCCACAGCGGATATAATTTCTTTTTCTGATGCAGTACCCTCCACCGACATAGAATTGGTGAGCAAATTGACAGAACAAGACGTCACTCCCGATACATTAAGCACCGCTTTTTC
>CACYTW010000142.1 GCA_902777435.1 uncultured Ruminococcus sp.
GACGAGCTGCAGCAAAAAAATTGAGTTACATTACATAGCGTGACAAATCGACTTTGCCCATTTCTGTGTTTGCAGCGAACCAACCAAAAACAAAATTGAATTAAATAGGATACTGCCAAGCATAGACCATATCATAGCCCAACCATTGACTGGAAGCGAACCCAAACCATTGATTTCGTTAACAAATATCACGTTGAATATTTTTGTAACCAACATCAATAATGCGCCTTGTAAACACACGGCAAAAAGAGATTTAATAAAGTTTGGCGCTGCATTAAAGTGTTTGCTTAAACAAGTCGATAGCGGAATTGGACTTACGGCTGTCATAGCATACAACTCTAAGTATCTCGCTGCATAGATAACCCTAACAATAGTAACGGCAATCGCAGAAATGAAGATAAAAATAGATGATGAAATAAAGAAACCAAGTTGTCCGAAAATATCCCACCAATCAGGAAATGCCGAATGTATATTCTGTTTGAATTGTTCGATATTAACTGTTGCTACCGATGTGGCACCCACTTTAGAAATGATATTATCACCAAGCGTTATCAAAAATGTGCAGATTTCTGTACTGTTGTCAACAACAAGCTTACAAAGGCAGAGCTTTACAAGCACGTTAATCACAAGTCCTGCGCCCATAAATCCAGTTACATTTCCCACACGTTCAGAAAGCTGAGCCATTTCTATTAGAGCAAATAACGCCAATAAAGCATAGCCGATTGGCTTAATAGCTGTAGCAACATTATTGACTACCGATACAACTGTGCCAGTACTGCTTCCGGCAAAAGAAGAAAAATTGGAATTTATGCTTGTCATAAGGTCAAATAAAAATTGAAACAATGAAACAATTTGGTCTTCCATTATGTATCATCACCTTTAAAATGAAATCGAGTTCAGGTACACACCTGCGGCTGTAATCAGCGCACCGCCGACTACCTGCCAAATACCGGACTGAATCTGCGGAGCTTCCTTGTTCTTAAGACCCAGACCCAAGATTACTGCGCCGATAACAAGCCAAATGGCACCGCCGGCAAGTACTGCTCTCTGAACCAAACCCATAACTGTTGAAAAATCCATAATAATTTACACTCCTTAAAGTTAATAGTTATAATTGTTATTTACTTCTAAGATAACAATACTTATTTACTTCTAAGCATTGCTAATAATAGTCACACAGATTCATCAAGTTGTATGGAAACAACCTGTTCTGTGTTGTCAAAGAAATCCTCAAGGACAAGCTCGTTACGGCGCTCAAAACTAAACAGCTCTGCGCCACCGTCAGCCAAATACTGATAGCGAGGGTGTTTTTCAAGAGGATATTTTTTGCTCTGAAACGGTTCAACACCGGAAAGCATAACAATACACTTATCTCCCGGTATTTTTTCCATTTCCGAGGGGTCAAGCAAATCACGTCCAAGCGTGCTGTCCTGCATACCATACGAACCATGACTGCCTTTTGTTTCGTTCGTCTGTCTTTGGTCGATTGTCATTTTACCAACAGATTTTGAAACATATTCGTTTGTACTCTGTTCTTTACCGCCCAAATAAACAAACGTATCACAGTTACCAACGATGGTTTTCCAATTTTGCTTGTCCATAGCTTCAACCTGAGTTAGCGTTTGGAAAATCAAAATTATTGAAATACCGTAAGAGCGCATTGTGGAAATATAGCGCTGTAAATTTGGTATCTGTCCGATATTGGCAATTTCATCACCGATAATTTGAACAGGAATAGGCAATCTGCGATTTCGTTGCTTCTTTGCTAAATCGTATAGGCGCTCAAGCAAAAGTTGATAAAGAATACATACGATAAAATTAAAAGTAGTGTACGTTTCAGGCACAATGAGGAAAAGTGCCGTTTTCTCCGTACCAAGAGACGTAAGGTCAAGCTCGTCATCTGACATCAACTCACGGACTTCATTGATAGCAAACGGAGCTAGTCTAACGCCGAGCGAAACAAGAATGCTTTTTGCGGTCTTGCCGCTTGCAAGCTTAAACGTGTTGTACATGTAACACGCCAAACAACCGGGTTCCTTTTTCTCAAGCTCCTGAAACATAATGTCAAGCGGAGATACAAAATCTTCGTCATCTTCACGTGCAGCCGCAACGCTCATAAGGTCAAGAATAGAACTTATATTCTTCTCGTCATTTCTGCACTCAGAATTGACGTATGCAAATAGCGCTGTAAGCAAAGCTCGTTCAGATTTAACCCAAAAATCATCACCGGAATGTGCTTCCGCTTCGGCTGACGACGTGTTTGCAATTAAGTTATCAACAACAATCAGTATCTCTTTTTCGGACTTTATATACGGAAAGAAATTAAACTTGTCCGACTGAGCCATTTCCTCAAGATTAAGAATTTTAATCTTATAACCGCCCTGAACAGCAAGCATATTACCACACTCGGCAAGCAACTCACCTTTAGGGTCTGTAACCACAAATGAAGTGTTGAGCTGACAAAGGTTAGGCTTTGCAATAAATCTTGATTTACCTTTACCTGAGCCACCTATAACAACCACATTCTTGTTACGATTATGTAAAGGATTTGGCATTTTCGGCGCAAGACTCAACCGCTCTGTAGCTGAAAGAATAATATTGTTGTCCGGGTTCTTTTTGTCAATGAACGGTGCAATATCCTTTTTTGTACCCCAACGAGCAGAACCGTGTTCCTTGCCGTACATAAAATTCTTCTTAGTACTAAAATAGTACATAAAGGCGAGTAAAACCGCTACAGCAGCCATAATACAAGGAAACATTACATTGGAATTGAACACAAGCTTAAAGGCATAAACATCAAAATGGAAAAACTTGTCAAACGCAAACAAAATCCCATTTGTGAAATTTTGACCGCAGTTGGATAGTATATAGAGTTGCGCTAAACGGTTCATCAGAACCATTGATAACAACATCAAGACTACCATTACAATGATTTCAGATTTTTTTACCTGTCTCATCTGTCCTGCTCACGTCCATTTCTATTCTTTTGCTGTTCCTGTGACTTTGCCTTTTCTTCGGCTTTAGCTTTATTCTGTGTATCAGCCTTTTGCTGTGCGTTCTCTTTCTGCTCTTTAAGCGGCTTTTTGGTTTCTTCCTGAGACTGTTCAGCCCCTTTTACAACTTGCT
>CACYTW010000143.1 GCA_902777435.1 uncultured Ruminococcus sp.
GGTAAGGATGTCGTTTATGCAAGCGATGCGGACTATCAGGCAGGCAATGTATCAACGAAGGATGTTAAGCTGTCAGGATTGAAACTGGCAGATGTCGGTACTGCGGATGTTGCGAAAAACTACAAGATTGATGCTACATATATTGCAGAGGGTAAGGGCAAAATTACACCGTATCATCTGGATAAGGACGATATCAATTTTGCTGCCACACGTAATTTTGACGGAACGGCTGTGGTACATGCATCTGATTTGACAAATAAGACTATCAATGGCGTAAACAGCGAGGTAATTATGCTGTCTGATGATGCACTTGCCAAGCTGACAGGCACTTATGGCGCTGATGCGAACGGGCAAGGGCATAATATCCACGCAGGGACGAGAAGCGTCTATTATAATAATGTTGATGCGGCTCTTACAAAACAGGGATTGACTGAGAATGGAAGTTCAAATCCGATACTTGCGCGCAACTATACCATTGATAAGACGGCTTATTTTGCAGAAGCAGATTCAAGCTCGCTGAGGATATCCATACGAACTATTGTGAGGTCGAAGGCATTGACTGTACCGTCGCCGTCAAGATCGGAGGCCTCATACTGCTTGGATGAATAGCTCTGTCTGCCCATCATGAATTTCTGAAGTGTGATAACATCAGCGATATTTACCTTGCCGTCCATATTGGAATCACCGGGGGTAACTTTTTCAGGAGGAGCTCCTATAGAGAATTCAGATCTGACAAGCTCGAATGTATTGCCCATAGAGTCCTCGGCAATTACTCTGTAGAGATAACTGCCGTTAGCGAGGCTGCCGAATTTTATCTGCTTATCGAAATAGGTATTGAGGTCGTATGTAGTGGTATTCGGAGTTATCTCGGCATACTGTGCTGTAGGTTCCTCTCCCATGTCATACACACCGCCGTAGACCTTGGCGATGGGGTAAGCAGAAGTGATCTTTCCCTTAAGGGAGAATGCAGCCTTGGGAGTAAGCGAGCCCTCGGGATATGTCTCTCCGGATATAGTCATTTTTGCTTCAAGTTCACCTGTCTTCTGGAGATAATCCATTGAACAGTAGCCGCTGACACCGTTTGCTTCGATCAGAGCCCATTTACCGTCTGAAAAAGAAACGTTTACGATATCGCCGGGATTTATCTTGCCGACAACTGCATAGTTTGTACCGTTTCCGCTTCTGATGTTAAGGAATGTCTCGATCCCCTTTGTGGTGTAAACTCCTGCCAGGTCTGCGGTGAAGCCTTCAGGTATCTTTGAAACGGGAGCCTTTCCGTCGGATGGGGAGTCGGTATAATTGAAATATGTGAGTGGGTCGTAGTATGTGCAGGTAGGCCAGCCAGCCTGAAGATTGTTACAGACACCGAAGTGGAGGTGATTTCCTGTAGCATAACCGGTAGCTCCTACAAGACCGATCACATCGCCCTGAGAAACGGACTGTCCTGTTGATACGTTGATCTGAGAGCAGTGGGCATAGAATGTGTATATTCCGAGATCAGCGTGTTGGATGATTATAAGGTTGCCGTATGCATCCTTCCAGCCGGCTGATACAACAGTGCCGGGGTAAACCGCATAGATATTTGAGCCGCCGTTTGCTTCGATATCTATAGCATTATGGTAAGCAGAGCTGTCGCTGATATTGCGGGCAGGCTCAAAATTGGTTGTAATGTTGTGGTATTTGCTTTCGGTAGGCCAGACAGCGTCAGTTGCATAGGCACAGACAGGAAGTGTATGGCTGATAACAAGAAGAGCGGCTGCCGAAAAAGCAGCAGCTGTCTTTTTTAAAAATTTCTTCATTAAGAAAGCTCCTTTTCGTGACCCGAGAAAAAATAGTAAAGATAAAGGTCATCGTAATTTTTCATAGCTTTTGACATAAAAATAGTACAATATATTATAATAAGTTATAATTAAAAGCAAGGAGTCTTTATGTTTAGAAAAAATGCAAATTTTAATAATCAAGGGATAAATATTCCGGTCGATGAAAATTCAGAACATTACAAACACCAACAATCTCTACAAACCAAGTTTTGGAAGTTTAAATTTTAAAATGCACCAATACATGGATTGTAACGGCAAAATGCGAATAAGCCAATGTACCACAGCAAAGCGTGATGATTTAAACTACGACAATGCCGCTGACATTATTATTCAAAATTTCAAAAAATATAACACAGTAAAAATTATGCCTATGAATGTTTCTGATGGTACAGAAGCATACTTTCTTGCAGAATCACTGGTTAGAAAGGTTGGCTTTGACGAATTTAAAAAGCGCTTTACACCAATAGTCGCATCAGACATATATGCGCCGGTTATACACTCATACCCAAATAATGGAATAGTTCTGCTCTCTGATGATGAAATTACTCCCTTTAAGAACGACAAGTACAAATTATTAAAAAGAACAAATAAAAAATTGTACAATAAATATATTTTAAACCCTAGCGATAAAAATAAAAAGTTATATAAATTAATTCCGGAATTTAAAGATTGTTTTACTTTTATGGTTACAGATTTTCAAAAACGTTAAAAAAATCTTAAAGATAACGGTAATTCTGTTATAATAATAAGAAATTGCCTGTATCACAGTTTCGGAGAAAAAGAATCAGTTGAAATCGTAAAAAAAGTTGCAGATATTTTAAAACCAAACAGCTTGTTCATCATTGGAGCTTTTGACAGAAATAAAATGCCAAATCTATTTATGGAAACAATAAACAAATATTTTAACGAAATTGAAACAAACATCTTTCAACGCAAACATAACCTTGAAAAATTTTATAACTACCCCCGGTCGCATTATATTTAATAAAATCATAAAAAATAATCTTTAATAAAGATTTAACAAAAAACGTAGTCCGAATATATTCAGAACTACGTTTTTTGTAAATTAGATTTTATTTTATTATAAAGTAAAGTCTTCTTCTGCCGGTAATATTGCAGGAATTCCCTTTATCCATTTTTTAGCTTCATCAGATGCTTTTGTCCAGTTAACAGATAACAATCCTCTTTGAACCCATATAAGCTCTTTAAAAAATTCATATTGAGAATTTAAAGCA
>CACYTW010000144.1 GCA_902777435.1 uncultured Ruminococcus sp.
CGAAAAGGCAGCGGAAATTGTATCGTCGCAGATTATCCTTAAACCGGACTGTGTACTCGGTCTTGCCACAGGCTCCACACCTGTGGGAATGTACAAACGGCTTGCCGAAATGTGTTCATCGGGTTATATAGATTTTTCTCAGGTTAAATCCTTTAATCTTGACGAATATTACCCCATAAAAAAGGATAATGAGCAAAGCTATTTTACTTTTATGTATGAAAATCTGTTTTCAAAAATCAATATTGATTTAAAAAACACCCATATACCCAACGGTGAAACGGACAATCCTTTGCTTGAATGTGAGAATTATGAAAAAATGATAAAGGAAAGCGGCGGAATTGACCTGCAAATTCTCGGAATAGGGCAGAACGGCCACATAGGCTTTAACGAGCCGGACGCAAACTTAAATTCCTGTACACATCTTACAAACCTTACCGAAAACACAATAAAAGCAAATTCAAGATTTTTTGACTCCTGCGACGAAGTTCCCAAGCAGGCATTGACTATGGGCATTTCAACAATATTGAGTGCAAAAAAGATTATCCTTCTGGCAAGCGGTTCAAATAAGAGCCGCGTTGTGTCTGCACTTTTAAATGGAGGGATAAATACATCAATTCCCGCAACAATGCTGAAAACTCATCCCGATGTGGTTCTTATCTGCGACCGTGACGCATACTCAGGAGCAAGACTCGGAGTTGATATAGGCGGCACAAATATAAAATTTGCGGTAGTTGACGAAGGAGCAGTTATATATAAATGCTCGATTCCTACCGCCGACACCTGCGAAAAAATTATTTCGGATGTTTCATCGGAAATTAAGCGGATTATCGGAGGATATAATATTAAAAATGTAGGAATAGGCACTCCTGGAATTATCAAGGAAGGGCTTGTTACTTGCACAAATCTTCCGTTTGACAAAACACCTCTTGAAAAGCTCGTTTCGGAAGAATCAGGCATTTCTGTATGCGTTGACAATGATGCAAACTGTGCGGCTCTCGGGGAGATAACCTTCGGAAGCGCAAAGGATTGCCGTAATATCGTGCTTGTAACCTTAGGAACAGGTATTGGCGGCGGTATAATTATGGACGGTCAGATTTGCCGCAGCAATAACAATATGGGCGAAATCGGGCATATGATTATTCAGGCGGATAACGGAAAAAAATGTCCCTGCGGTCAGTCGGGCTGCTGGGAGCGTTATTGCTCAATGACTGCGCTTATCGAGAGCGCAGAGGAATATGCTCTTGCAAATAAAGACAGTATTTTGTATAATATATATGCCGAAAACGGAAATAAGCTAAGCGGAAAGAAAATATTTGATGCGTTGGAAAATGGTTGTCCCGCAGCAAACGAAGCGTTCGACAAATTTTTAAATTATCTTGCTTGCGGTATTCAAAATCTTTTCAATATATTCGGTCCCGACGCCATTGTTCTTGCCGGAGGCGTTACGGTTCAAGGCGAAAAACTGCTTAATCCCTTGAAGGATAAGTTAAAAAAAGACATACGAATAGAAATATCTGTTCTTCAGGGAGACGCAGGAGCCTTGGGTGCGGCAATGCTTTAAAACAGGCTAAATTTCATAAGAAAATTTTGTATCATTACAAATGATTTTAAAGAAGGAATGAATGGTGTATCATATAAGAAAATCTGCTAAAAGAATAACATCAATGTTTGATGAAGAATGGAAAAGGGCTGAAATTGTACATATAGATAAGATAAATTGGGTTAATTATCCATATGTTCCATATACAACAGGAAGAATAATGCATTCTGATTACGGCATTCATATTCTTATGCAAACTGATGAAAAACCTCTGCTTGCAAGATTCACCGATCAGAACAGCAGTGTGTGCCGTGACAGCTGTATGGAACTGTTCATTAGCCCGAATGATGGGGATAAAAGATATATTAATTTTGAATTTAATCCCTTTGGAACAATGTATTTGGCGGTACGGACATCTCGTTTTGATTACGAGCATCCTAAGGAAAACAGAGAGTATTTTGAGGTTCAGTCACTCGTTGACGAAGAAAAATGGACTTTGCAGCTTACAATTCCCTTTGAATTTATTGACAAAATATTTGGAGGGCACACAAGAAGTATGCGCGCAAATATGTATAAATGCACAGAAGAAGGGAACTGTGAACACTATGTTTCGCTTTTTCCCGTGAATACGCCAAAGCCTGATTTTCACAGGCCTGAATTTTTTGGCGATTTTATACTGTGTGATTAAGACAAACCATTCAACATAAATTAAGGTGTTAAGAACGGAGGTTATTATGGTATACAAAAATGCCTATATTGACGGCAAAACAGTTGATATTGAGGTTACCGACGGAAAAATATCTTTTATAGGAAAGATAGATAAAGATGGCTTTGACCTTAAAAACCGCAAGGTGTTTGCAGGGTTTACAGATATTCATTCTCACGGCTGTATGGGCTTTGACACGATGGACGGAAATCACTTTGATGAAATGAGTGTATTTATGGCAAAAAACGGTGTTACCTCGTGGCTTCCCACAACGATGACAATGGATATGGATACAATAAAAAGCGTTGTAAACGGGGAAATTCCGGATTCAAAGGGAGCGGAGATTTTGGGATATCATCTTGAAGGTCCGTATATCAGTGCAAAATACAAGGGAGCACAGAATGAAAAATACATAATCCCGCCAGATATCAATGAGTTTGAAAAGCTTGAAAATATTAAAATGGTGACAGTTGCTCCGGAGGTTGAAAACGCTTTTGATTTTATAGAAAGGTGCAAAGCTGTTGTTTCGATAGGGCATACCGACTGCGATTATGAGTGTGCAAAAGAGGCAATTAAGCTCGGGGCAAAGTGCCTTACCCACACCTTTAATGCTATGCCGCCGATACACCATAGAACACCGGGACCTATTGGCACGGCGTTTGACGAAAATATATTCATTCAGGTTATATGCGACGGAATACACATTCATCCGAGTGTTATCCGACTGCTTTACAAGCTGTTTGGTGCAGAGCGTATGATACTCATAAGCGACAGTATGAGAGCAACAGCACTTTCTGACGGTGAGTATG
>CACYTW010000145.1 GCA_902777435.1 uncultured Ruminococcus sp.
CGGCTAATGCGTTTGCTGCATTTTCGTCTATATCGGCTCCGTAATATATTGTTGCAAGAACGGTGTCCCCATCTATCATCTTGTCTGCAAGTTCAAATGACACATCATTGATATCACTTCCGATATTGGTGATATCACTGCCTATCATTCCCATAACGTCGCCTTCGTGTATATCAAAGCCGCCAACCTCTGAATCTCTTGCGGCAAAAGTCACCTGTCCGCATTTAACAGCAGACATCATCTCATTCATAGACTCTGTGTTTGTTTCAACATCCGCTTCCTCATCAAAGACAAGCATTGCAGATATTCCCTGCGGCATATTCCTGGTTGGAATTACAATTACATTCTTGTCGCTTAGCTCGTCAACTTGTTCTGCGGCAAGAATAATGTTTTTATTGTTCGGAAGAATGAAGATATTTTCAGCATTGACTTTTGAAACTGCGTCAAGCAAATCCTGAGTGCTTGGGTTCATAGTCTGACCGCCCTCAACTATTCTGTCAACATTAACGCTTTCAAATACCTCAGCAATTCCGTCACCTACCGAAACAGCAACTACACCATATTTCTTAGGCGGCTCTGCAGGAGCAGTTTTCTCCTCTTCTTCGGCTCTGATTTTTTCGTTGTGCTGATACTTCATATTGTCAACCTTAATATTTATCAATTCACCAAGTTTAACTGCCTGTTCCATAATAAATCCCGGATGATTTGTGTGAATATGTACCTTCACAATCTCTTCATCATCAATAACAAGCATACAATCACCCTTGGAACGTATTGCCGCTTGAAACTGTGTTGCCTGACGTTCAGGTGATGACTTCTGAATAATAAACTCTGTACAATATTGGTACCTTATATTTGCCGTATCAATATCAGCATTTGCAACAGCACTGCCGCCCTTTACAGGCTCTGCGTCTTCAGATAACTCCATTACCTTTCCGTTCTTTAAGGCATACTCAGCCCCCTCAAGCAAGGTGGTAACACCGCATCCGCCTGCATCCACAACACCTGCTTGCTTTAAAACGGGCAAAATCTCAGGAGTTTTTGCAAGACTTTCCTTGCACGCAACGATTACTGCAGAGAAGAATTCGTTTGCCTCCTCGTACTTTTCAAAATTTTGCTCGGCAAACTCTGCACCCTCACGGATAACAGTGAGAATTGTACCCTCTGTCGGCTTCATAACAGCACGATAAGCCGTATCACGGCCACCGCAAGCGGCATCCTTTATATCCGCAACCGTCAAACATTCCTTGCCGTTGAGAGCCGCCGAAACACCTCTTAAAATCTGTGATAAAATAACACCTGAATTACCTCTTGCGTTTCTGAGAGATGCTTTTGCAAGCAGACCTATCAGTTCACCAACATTTTCGGACTTGCCGTCAAGTGCAGTCCTTGCCGCCGCACCAAATGTCAAGCCCATATTTGTACCTGTATCACCATCGGGAACAGGAAAAACATTCAAATCATTTATCGCCTTTTTGTTATTCTGCAAATTGTTTGATGCAGACTCTATCATAAGTCTGACATTATCATAAGTTATACTTCTCACCTTAACAATCAATCCTTTCTGACAAAGCCGGCAATTAATTTACGCGGATGCTCTCCACGTTAACAGTTACAGAACTAACTCTTAAACCCGTTGCTTCCTCTACCTGATATTTAACGTCACTTTTAATAATATCTCCCACGGTGCTTAAATTTACACCATACTCCATAATTACATATAAGGAAATATCAACTGTATCTCCAACAACCTTGACCTTAATACCCTTGTCAAGATTTTCTTTTTTAAGAAGCTGTGCTATTCCGTCCTTGCCCGACCTTATTGCCATTCCTACAACACCATAGCACTTTGTTGCAGCATATCCTGCAATATTTGCAATAACCGAATTTGAAATTCTGATTAAACCTTTTTCATTTTTGATTTCTGCAGCCATATTATTATCTCCTTCCTTATTTAAAACTATAATTTTATTATATTTGCCTTAAAGTCCGCCGCCATCTTTTCGATATGACTGTGACAAGTAAAAACAAAAACCTGTCCCCTGTCTGCAAAGTCATTCAGAAAAGCCATAGCAGCCTCGGCACGTTTATCGTCATAGGTTGTTAATACATCGTCTAAAAACAGAGGTTTTTCTCCGTCAATATTCCCCGATAGCGCCACTCTTAGCGCAAAATACAATTGCTCATAAGTACCATAGCTGAAATATTCAGCATCATACAGCTCTTTGTTACTTGCAACTCTGATTTTAAATTCGTCAGATATCCTTACATCATTATGCTCACCATATGTCAGATTCTTCATAATTCTGTTGACAGAGTTATTTATCTCAGGTGTAATCATTGACTTCCATTCCTCTGCCGCCTTTTTGATGGTTTCTGCCGCCAATTCTATGGCAAAGATTTTGCTATTACACTCGTCAATCTCATTCTTTATTGAATTGATTTCTGTATCTATATCAGCAGGTATTCGATACTCTCTTACATCATATGCCATCTTGCTCTCAATTTCCTTCAGTTCTGTCACTATACCGATATGCTTTTGACGCATAATCTTTAGCTTAGACTCTATCTTTTCAGATGTCTCATATGCTTTATCATCAATACCACTGCTTGTCTTCGCAAGTTCTTCTATGTCATATCCTCGGCTCAATTCCTTTTTCATTTCAAGTAATCCGTTTATACGTACATCAAAGCCTTGCCCCGACACAAAAAGATTTCTGAGTTCACTTGCATCATTTACTGCGTATTTATTTAAAACCCTGTCTAAATCTTTTTGTAATACAGAAAGTTCATCATTAATTACTTTTTTCTTTTGGTCAATATCATTCTTTTTCTTTAAATACTCTCTTTTTAAAGTATTGCATTTTCTAATATTGATTATACCCAAAGCTATGCAAACCGCACCCACAAGTGCAACAACCGTCATAACTGTTGCTATAACAGCAGAATTTAAGATTATACCGCAGACAATTGCCATTATTAAGCCAACAATCAGTAACGCGGCACCAA
>CACYTW010000146.1 GCA_902777435.1 uncultured Ruminococcus sp.
ATGATAGTTAAACAGAAGATTCTCTATTGTAATGGTCGGGTCTAAGTCTTTATTCAAAAATCCCGCCACATTATGGCTATCGTTGTCCAAAAACTCACCATTTATGTAGCAACTGATTCGCTTTAAATTACCGTCTATCAAAAGCTTTATGTTGTACCACTTGTTTGCCTCGTAAGACATCGATACGTCACCAACATAATCGGCACCCGGCCAACCTACCTGATTTACCAAGCTTAACTTGCCTTTACCGTTAAACATCAGCAAAGGATAGTTATTAAGCGCAAATATCAAGGCATGATCCGTCTGCTTTGCGCAAAGGTCAATGCTAAGCAGCATTGTGTTGTCCTTAAAATATTCGCGGCTTTTCTCCTCCTCGGTAAAGTTTTTGATAAGCTGCTGCAGATACGTCGTTCCGCCCAAAGAATAACATTTGCCGTTATCCCTGTCCGCATACGACACCGTACCGGTAAAACCGTCGTCATTAGTTCCCGTCGACTCCCAGACAACCTCTGAAAAGTCCGGACAGTCGGGAGTGACATCATAGCGGTAAGCGTATGCCGGGGGCATTATTCCCGCAAGCATAACAACAATCAGAAGCATCGCCAAAAGCTGTCTTTTCCCTGTTTTAATTCTTGTTTTGACTGATTTTAATTTCATCCTGTCGCCTCCAATATATATTTCGTTTTTTCGGGTATAAGCTTTTTGTTTGGCCGTTCCTCAAATTCAGTTCCACATCTCAAACAAAAAGAACTTTCCCTCGTTTTCTTCTGCTCCAAACCCATCTCCTCTCTTATAAGTTTTACCTATATTGCTTGACTTGTCCTTGAGTATCATCCTCCATTCGGAATTTGTGTAGGGAAGAACATAGTCGTCATTTTCTTCACTCATTTCCTCATCGGATATTACCTTTAAGCCGTCCATTGTAGCGGCCTTTATATAAATAGGCTCTTTTCCGACGGTAATCGTGTAATTTCCTCTGCTTGATCTCATTCTTTCTTCGTTGCCGTACATATCGTATACGGTTATCTCCTTTTCATCGATGTGAATATTTATATTTCTTGAGGAACTTAAAAACTCATCAGCTAACCAGATTTTATTTACGCTTGCTTCAGCAAACTTTTTATCTGATGTCGTATCCCATACGGCACAGACCTCACCGTCGGGGGTGGAATACTGATAATCGTAAATCGCATCGTCGGTGCCGTTTCTTATAATCGAATCAGACTTATATTCCGCATTGCACATAATGCTGTTGTAAGCCGCAAGAGCAACTGCCGAGGGGAATGCCGCCATTGCCACCTGACCCTCTTCCAGATTCTCGACAGTATATTTTTCCGCGTCGGCGTCGCTTAAGGTAACCTTATCACAATATCGTATAACGCCGAAGCCTCTTTCCTTTAAGAAACCGCCCAATTTGGGGTCGCTTGTATCAATGGGAACCTTTGTATAGCTCTTTTTGTACTGAGTATACACATACTGCTTATCCGAAAACTGTCCGTTGATAACGGTGCTTCTTATCAGATATGCCGCAAGAGTGTGCTGATTTAGCTCCTTCCAATTTGAAAGGTGCAGTGATATTCCATATTCCGTGGAATACAAGGGCTTATCCGCAACGCCGTATTTTTCAAGCATACGTTTAAATGCCTTTAAATCCGATCTGTTGGAGCCCGGCTCCTGCTCAGGATAAGTATTCTTCCAATGCACATATGGGTGTATGGATATTACGTCAAAATACTGTCCGGGATTATCACCCAAAGCTATTAAAACACTCTCGACCCACGCGTCGTCCTGAGAACACATAGCTACTATCTCTGCCTTGGGATTAGCCTTGCGTATTGCATCTGCCGCCGTCTTTAAGCACATGGCATAAGCCTCTTCGCTTGTATCCGCTGTTTCCTGCATTATTGACCATTCGTTGAATATCTCAAAGATGTTAACTCTGCCTTTAAGCTCCGCTGCAAGCTTGTAGCAATAATTGTATAAATGCTCAAGGGCTTTTGTGTTCTCTGCCATATCCGTATTTATCGGCCACATAATATCCTCGCCCGATTTTGAGGGCCAGTCTCCATCCCCTCCGATGTCCACTATCGCAATGGGTTCAATCCCCGCTTCAATCACCTTGTCGGAAAAATCGTTGATGCGTTTCCAACCCCAATAATCTTCACTTTCCACGGAGTTCCCGTATTCGTCCATAATAAATACAGCAGGGTAATCATCTCTTACATTTCCCATACCGAAAAGATTTGAAAAATACGCCGCGTTTTCGTATGTTCCCTTTCCGTGGCATAAGGCATGCTGTGAAAATCCCATTTTGGGGTTCTGCTTTGCTTGGGCAATAAGCGAAAATTCGCTCTTTACGTTACACAAAATATTATATGACAAATCGGTAAGTTCAAATTCAACGGAATATACTCCGTACTTATCAAAGGTATCCGTAACCGTTACCGCCGTTCCCGTTGCCGATATCGGTATCCTAACGGCAACAGTGCCGTTTTTTACCGCTTCTCCCCGCTCTCCGGGTTTAATTTCCTCACCGTAAACAGTGTATTTTATATTTCCGTTCAGTGTTGAGCTTGCAGTATTTGTAACAAGCAAGTTAAACGTCATTGTCTTACCGACAAAAATGTTTCCCGTTTTGTCCGTCTCAGCTGTCATACTGTAGTATGAAGATTGAACCTCGTCTGCCGCCGCCTCAATAAAAAAACCTCCATTCACCGCGGCAAGCGAAGTCATCGCCATTACCACCGCAATCAATGTACCTGCCACACGTCTTCCGTTCTTATAACTTTTAAACATACGTTCATCTCCTTTATTAATTAATAGCCATATAAAATCTGAAATAATTTTTCGTTGCATTTGGGCTTTAGGGCTCCCGAAAAATCGAGGATTGATTCGAGATTTTT
>CACYTW010000147.1 GCA_902777435.1 uncultured Ruminococcus sp.
ATTGCTAAACCAATAGTAAATACTTCCCTTAGCAATTCCTGTATATTTGCAAAGTTCCCTTACAGTAGTATTCTCAAGTCCGTGCTTTACAAGGTAATTGAATGTACTGTCTAAAATCCCTTCTTCGTCAATCTGATATGTCGCAGCTTTCATATTTCATCATCTCCTTTGCTTGCAAAAACGCACGGTTTAATTTATAGCAAAAAAATTTGCCTGCAACATAATCGAAATTATGTTGCAGACAAAAATATTTTCTGATAAATATTTAACGAATTTAGTGATATTGTGCAAAACATATAGCCGTATTTTTATAAAAAGACATAGCAAATCAGACCAATGTCAATTTAAGGAAAACAACATTGGTCTAAAATGCGTGTCTGTTTTATTGCATAATGACGAAATTTTGCAAAAATTCGGTAAATCATTGACAAACGCCTCTTTCAGTGCTATAATATCAGTGTATATATTATATGTACTTGAAACTTTTTCACCACATAATTTCGATTATGTGGTTTTTTCTTTTTATAGCCGTAAAAGCCCTAATTTCTGTATTTGCCGGCGGTGTGTTTCTCCTGTTTCCATAGTGTATATACGGGTAGTATTTACGCTTGAATGTCCGAGTATATCAGCAAGCCGTACAATATCCTTTTGAATTGAATAAAATGTTCTTGCGAATAAGTGCCTGAGATTGTGGGGGAATACCTTTGCCCTTGCAACACCGGCGCTTTCGCAGAGTGCTTTCATCATTTTCCAGATATTAGAGCGGTCAAGCGGTTTTCCGTTTCTGGAAACAAATACAGAGCCGCTTGTGATTTGTTGCTCTTTTGAGTATTTCAAAAGCATTTTACACAGTTCTTTCGGGAGTAGCACAACACGCATTTTGCCCTTCAGATTGATTTGTGCTTTTTGTGCTTTTAAGCTTTCTACTGTTACATAGCGTAACTCTGATACACGGATTCCCGTTGCACATATAGTCTGCATCAAGAAATATAACTGTTCATTGCCCTTAGATTTAGCTGCCGTTAAAAGGCGTTCATATTCTTCCTTGCTCAGCTCATTGTCCTTATTGGCAAATGTCTGTCTTTGAATTTTCAGATTTTTCACTCTGAGGTTATACCATTCATTGAATGTGAAAAAACTGTTGAGCGATGATAAAACGGAATTAACGCTTGCCGGAGCATAGTTTTTTATCAAGTTCTCCTTGTAAGTCAGCACCGTTTCCTTATCAAGATCTTTTTCTCCGAGCCAATCAGCAAAGACATTTATATCACGGATATATTTCTCAACCGTTGCTGCGGCTTTTTCCTCCTCAATCAAGTATCTGCGGAATTTTTTTATAAGTTCTTTTGTTATTTTTTTCATAGTATGACAACTCCTTTTCTATTATTATTTTATCACGAACATAATAATATACAGAGAGGTTGTCAATGATTTACTGTATTATTTTTTAATCTAATATATTTTCAACAAATATTTCTTTTCTGTTTGCGTATTCTATTGTATTTTTTGTCCCTCCTTTTGTGCCGTTGTATGCGGCTATAACTCTTGAAACACGGTCAACCATCCATTCGTTCCTTACTTGAAAGCAAGCCCTGTAATAGTGTTGTGAAACAAATTTTACAAAATCCGCTTGTTCTATGATTGAACGGTAAAGAGCCTGTTCGTGTTCTGACCATCTGTTTTCAAATCCGTTGAACGGTGAAGCACAGACGAGATGAATATTATCATTTTTTTCTCGTTCTTCAATAACAATTTCTGCTGCCCACAAATCTATTCCACGAGCCATACCCGAAATAAATGTAACATATCCGTCGGATATGGCTTGTTGTATGGCTGATTTTAGCAGCACCTTTGCTCTTGTTTCGGAAACACCGAGCTTTTCGGGGCGATGTCCGGTAAAGCAGCATCGATGCAGCTTTAAAGCCGATTTACTATCATTCATAACTTATCAAACTCCTTTGGCAATGCACCTTTTGAGTGAGCATACCGCATTTACCAAAAAGTACACCTTTTGAAAAATGTTGTTAAGATTTAATATTACCCCGTTATGTTGACATTTGGAGTGTTTTTTGGTATAATATTCCCGTAAAAACAGGAGAAATCCAATATTTTAACATAAAAAAATCTACTATCAAAAGGTGTACTTTGTGATAGTAGATTTTATTTTGTCAGTCTGTACTCCCGAAGCCGACGATAGAAGGTTGCTATGCTCATATCACACTCTTTCGCCACATCTTCAGCCCGAATATGCCCCCGCTCCCATTGCTTTACCAAGCTGCCGAAATTATCGGGCACTTTTATCATCGGACGTCCGAACATCACGCCTTTAAGCTTTGCCGCCTTTATGCCTTCCTCCTGCCGCTTTCGGATATTTACTCTTTCGTTTTCAGCGACAAAGGACAGCACTTGCAAAACCAAATCGGCAATGAATGTTCCCATCAAGTCTTTATAAACTCTTGTATCTAAAAGCGGCATATCTATAACCACGACATCAACCTCCATTTCTTTCGTCAACACTCGCCATTGATCTTGAATTTCCTTATAGTTCCTGCCGAGCCTGTCTATGGATTTTACATACAGCAAATCTCCTTTTTTCAGTTTCCCCAATAATCGTTGATAACTGGGGCGATTGAAATCCTTGCCGGATTGTTTGTCTATATAAATATTTTTCTTTTTTATTTTCAATCGCTGCATCTCAAGCATCTGTCTGTCCTCGTTTTGGTCGGTTGAAGATACTCTCACATATCCGTATATATCTTGCGTATTGGTATCATAATTGCATTCCGTCATATTTTTCACCTCCGGTTTTGAAA
>CACYTW010000148.1 GCA_902777435.1 uncultured Ruminococcus sp.
GCGGAAATGCCGGCATTTGCCGCTTCATCTGCCGCGTAAGGCATAAGCCTATCCCTGAACCACTTCAACGCTATACCGGCAGTGTTGCAATACGGCATATAGATGAACTTTCCGTCATAGTGCTTATATATTGTCACAGGATTGCTTATATCGAAAACAGGGTTTTCTGTTGTAACGCCCACAACAAGCGCCGTTCCCGTGGTTTCGGTGACAATTCCCTCGTTAATGTTTCCGCTTCCGATTGCGGATGCAATCTGATCCATCGCGCCTGTTGTCACATATGTATCCGAGGAAAATCCAAGCTCCTCGGCAAGTTTCGGAATTATCCTTCCCACCGGAGTTCCGCAGGGAAGGATTTCCGGAAGCATACACTCGTTGATTTTACATATACTTCCCATTTCCTCGAAAAATTTCTCTCCGATAATGTTATACCAGCCCGTTGAGGACTGAAGCGACTTTTCCGAAGCAAATTTTCCGGTAAGCCTGTATATCAGATAGTCCTCAAGGAGAAGTATTTTATGGGTCTTTTCGTATATATCAGGTCTGTTGTTGTAAAGCCAAAGAATTTTCGCGGCCGGCAAGGCTCCGTCTATGCCGCAAAGTCCCGTTTTTTTATAAAAACGTTCGCTTTCAATGTGCGACTTGATATATTCAGCCTCGACTTCTGCTCTGGTGTCAAGCCATACAACGGCACGACATAAGGCATTGCCGCTTTTGTCCACCGGTATCAGGGTTTCACCCTGAGTGGTAAAGGTGACCGACCTTATATTTTCAATCGGTATACCGGCAAGCGACATTTCCCGTACTGAGGCGAGGAAGGTGTTATAATACGTCTCTGCGTCCAGCTCTGCAATTCCTCCGCTTTCCGTGATTATGCTGTACTCCTTGGCGGTGTAAAATGCTTCGTTGAGCCTATCGTCGTACAATATGCATTTCATAGATGTTGTTCCCACATCAAACGATAAATAATATTCCATAATGCCTCCCAATTTTATCCGTATAAACTTATCAACTCATCTGTATAAGTTGATTGTAGCACAAAAAAATATTATTGTCAATACGGAAAAATGCAATTTAGCGTTACTTAACAGATTTTTCTTGCAAAATTTTTTCTTTTGTTGTATAATGGGCTCAATAAGTGTGAAATGAGGGATAATGGTTTGATAATCAGAAACAGTCAGGTCCCGTTGTATGTACAGCTTGCAGATACGATAAGAGAACAGATAAGGACAGGTCAAATCAAAAAAGGTGATAAGCTTCCGAGTGAAACGGAAATGATAAAGCATTACCATCTTGGCAGACTTACGATCAGAGACGCGCTTGCATTGCTTGTTAACGAAGGTCTTCTTGAGAAACAGCACGGGAAGGGTACTTTCTGTAAAAGCAACCTTATTACGAAGAATTACAGAGTAGATATTTTTCTAAACTTATCAGAGATATATTTTACCCCTTACTATCTGCGTTCCATATGCTCAGTACTGGAAGACGAAAATGTCAACATTGTAATGAGTGACACAAAAAACGATGATGCTGTTATATCCGCCTTGTTGGACAAGGCTGTGTCCGAGGGGTCGAACGGAGTTATTTTTCAGCCGGCAAATACAACTGATACGGCCTCTGAAAATCTAATTTTGATGCTTGACAGGCTGACGCAGGCAAGAATACCTTATATAATGATAGATACCTATTACAAAAATGCGTCACCGTCTTACGTTGTTATGGACGAAATACAAACCGGAAGAATCGCTGCGGATTATCTTGTACGCCTGGGACATACTCATATGTGTGCGGTGAGAGAAAGGGACAGGATTGACTCATGCCGAAGAATAGATGGCTTTTGCGGCGGACTGTCCTCTGAACCGTACATTATAGAGTATGATGATAATATATATGAGTCTGTTAAGGATATAATCGAAAATCATTCGGAAGTAACGGGAATGTTCTGTATTAATGACGGAATTGCGAAAAAATGTTACGAAATAATGGCAGAGCTGAATGTTTCAATTCCCGATCGTATATCAATTGTAAGCGTGGACGATACCATTATTGCTTCTACAATTTCTCCCTCGCTGACAAGCGTAATACATCCCAAGGAATATTTGGGAAAAGCCGCTGCAAAAGCAATTCTCTCTATGATATCGGGCGAGATTCTCTGGCCGTATCAAAAGGTTTTCAGCCCATCGCTTGCAATACGCAAATCATGTCGTGAAATATAAAAAAGGGGCATCTTACGGCCCCTTTTCGGTATGCTGAGAAATTGCGACTATATCCTCAATGTACGTCACAAATCTCGAGCATTTTTTCAATCAATGCTTTAATTTCACTCCTATTATGTACAGAAATATCGTTCGAATCAATAAGGCAAAACAGTGGCTGCGATGTTGTACAGAGTTTATGCCGTTATCATAATAACACCGTCGCACCATTAAGTAAAGTGTCAATGGGCAGCAATGTAACGATAATTTAACTTTATGTATCATCCTATCATCGTTTCGATTATATAGTACCTTTCTGCTTTTTTCAAGTAATTTTAAAAAAAATATCTAAAATGTTAAACAATATCGTTTTTTTATTTATATTATGTTTAGTATGGAATTGACTAATCAATTTTTTTGTGGTATAGTGGCATAATAAATAAAATGGAGTGATGATAATGAAAATAAGTAAGAAAATTTCTTTAGATGTGGCAGGGCTCACCGAGGAAGGGCCGATTACAATAGTTGCGTTTGGTGACAGCGTGACACACGGTGCACTTTTAAATGAGATAAATTATGAAACGGTTTATTGGAATTTACTG
>CACYTW010000149.1 GCA_902777435.1 uncultured Ruminococcus sp.
TTTTGGTTTATCAAGGCAAAAACGGAGGTAATCCTGACGGATTGCCGAGTATTTTAACGCAGATAAAACGTAAATTTACCTTTCAAAATCACGGTTCGGGTTTATACTATCACCCTAATCAAATAATCAACTAAATAATCAACAAAAATAAACAGCGGATAAAATAGGGACAAATGCATTAAATTGGATTTGTCGCTATTTTTTGTTTACAAAATATTAACTTTTACTGACTTGACAAATGTATATTTGAGGTTCACAATAATTAAGGATTGTTTATTTATGTTACAGAAAGGTTGAGATGTATGATTGGAAGTGGTAGTAAGATTGGCACCAAAATAAAAGGAGCCGCTTTAAAAGTAAAAGATGTTGCGATAAATTTATTTACAAAAGTGAAAGAATTTGTAAAAAAACATAAGGTAATATCGATTATTGCGGCAGTTGTTTTGGTTATATTATTGATTGTCTTGATAACGGGCGTAAAAAAACATAAGCAAGAAGATATGGGGTCAAACGAGGTTGAAGTTACAAGAATGACAGTAAGCGAGAGCATAAGTGAAAGCTCTGTTATTTCAGCTAACGATTCATATTCTGTTACTCCTCTTGTTACAGGTGAAGTATTGGAGGCTAACTTTGAAGAAGGCGATTACGTAGAAAAAGACCAGGTTCTGTATGTAATAGACTCGTCAAGCGTAGAGAACAGCTTACAATCAGCAGAGTTGTCTGTGGAAAAGGCAGAGATAAATTACAAAAAGGCTTTGAATTCACATACTGATGATATTTCCGAGAAAAATACAGAAAGCACCAGACTATCCCTCCAAAAAGCACAAAATTCATATGATGAAGCAAAGGATGCTCTCGGAGACTTAACGGTTTCCTCTGATTTTACGGGTACAATTGGTGAGGTTTATGTTTCTGTGGGTGACGAGGTTGCAAACGGAACCAAGATAGCAGAGGTTGCAGATAATACAACATTAAAGGTGAGAGTACCATTTAATACTGTTGATGCCGAAAGAATTTGGACAGGTGCTTATGCAGACGTCACTCTTGTAAGCACAGGTACAGTTATATCGGGAACAGTTACTGCCGTAAGCAGTGGTTCAGAAACGGTTTCAGGCGGTGTAAGAGTATCTTATGTGACGATAGAAGTTCCGAACCCAGGTGCTGTTCAGGCAGGTGATAAAGCAACAGCAATGGTAGAGGGTATGGCTTGTAATGATGTTGGTGAGTTCGAGGCGAACCAAAGCAGAACAATACTCTCAAAGGTAAATGGCAAGGTTACGGGTGTTTGGGTTGTAAAGGGCGATTATGTTTTAGGCGGCAGCACCATAGTTACATTAGAGTCAGACAGCGTTGATAATACATATAAAAATGCAGATATTGCTCTCAGAGAGGCACAACTGAGCAAGGAGAAAGCAAGTCTTGAACTGATGGACGCTGACGATTACAGTGCACAATTAAAGTCGGCAAGAATTGCTCTTGACGAGGCATTGCTCGGCAGAGAAAAGGTCTATGAACAGCTTGATGATTATACCATTAAATCTCCTATTTCAGGAACAGTTGTTGCTAAAAATAAAAAGGCGGGAGAGAAGATAGAAGGCGGAAACTCGGGAATGTCAAGTTCATCATCTTCAAGTTCGAATGTTCTTGCTGTAATCTATGATATGAGCAGTCTTTGCGTAACAATTGACGTAGACGAGTTGGATATTATGAAGGTAGAAACAGGACAAGAAGCAAGAATTACCGCTGACTCTGTGGATGGCAAAACATATACAGGTGTTGTTGAAAACATAAGCATCAACGGAACTGTTGGCGATAACGGTGTTACTACATATCCGGTTAAAATCAGATTTTTAGACGCTGATGAAAATCTCTTGCCGGGAATGAATATAGATATAGAGATAACTGTCAACAAAGCGGAAAACGTGCTTGCGATTCCGATAAACGCAGTAAACAGAGGTAACACAGTTTATGTCAAAGGCTATAAAGAGAGCGATGACGATAAAGCTCCCGAAGGTTATAAAACCGTGAATGTTGAGGTAGGCATAAGCAACGGACAGTATATTGAGGTAAAGTCCGGCTTAAATGAAGGCGACACAGTATATTCTGCCCGTACATCATCCGATAGTCAAAATATGATGCCGGGAATGATGGGCGGCGGAATGATGGGCGGTGGTATGCCCGGCGGAGGCGGAATGCCAAGCGGAGGCGGTGGTAACCGAGGCGGCGGAGGCGGAATGCCCGGCGGAGGTGCGAGATAATGACTCCACTAATCGAATTTAAGGACGTATACAAGATTTATCAAATGGGCGACAATGTTGTTAACGCAATAGACGGAATTTCTATGAAGGTATATAAGGGCGAGTTTGTGGCGATTGTCGGCCAATCGGGAAGCGGCAAGTCTACTTGTATGAATATTATAGGCTGTTTGGACGTTCCCACAAAGGGCAAGTATTTCTTAGACGGCAAGGACGTCAGCTGTATGAATGATGATGAGCAAGCAGAGATAAGAAATAAAAAGCTTGGCTTTATATTTCAGCAATATAATCTTATAACTAAGTTAAATGTTATCCAAAATGTAGAATTGCCTCTTTTGTACGCAGGTCTTTCCGATAAAGAGCAGGAGGAAAGAGCAATGGCTTCTTTAAGAAGGGTAGGACTTGAGGATAAGGCCCTCAGCTATCCCGGCCAGCTCTCCGGCGGCCAGAAGCAAAGGGTTGCTATCGCAAGAGCCCTTTGCATGGAGCCTGAT
>CACYTW010000150.1 GCA_902777435.1 uncultured Ruminococcus sp.
CGTCTCCAAAAAGTTATTCATCTCCGTAGAATACGTTTTTATAAGAAACGATTGAAACTGATTTGAATAATACGCATTACAGCTGTAAATGAAAAACGCTACAATTAAAATTGGAGCACACAGCAAAAGAAAGAACTTATGCACCATACCCGGCTTTTGAAATTTTGATATGTCTTTTAAACTTCTATTTATTTTCATTGGAATCATTTCTTCCTCTATGTATATTATAAGTATATTATGAACTACTGATATATTAATATTTAATATACCCGAAGTTTTAAAAAAAGTCAAGAATAACCGATTATTTTTTTAAACTTCGGTGTATTTTATAATAATTGTGGTGAATTTTTGCAACAGCATAAGTTATCCCACATAACTCTGTAACATTTCGCTGACCGCATCAAACATATATGTGAGTGAGCAGCTTTATTGCAGTATGCTCAAAAATTTCTCCGCAGAATTTAGCAATACAAGTAAACACACAAGTTCAATTAACATAGGGTGATAGTATAAACCCGAACCGTGATTTTGAAAGGTAAATTAATTGTTTTTGGCAGGTTCGGATTTGTACTTTCACCCCAACCTATTAATATTTAGCGTTTGCACTATTGCATTTTACCCTCAATATTGCATTTCACACTCAAATTAATAAAAAGACGAATTTTATATACTAAAAATAGGCGAATTTTTGAAATAAGTCGAATTTTATGCATTGCATAAAACATATACTCAGTTGTATAATGTCTATATCAAACAAGAAAAAAATAGTTTCCTGTTAACATATTGCACAAAACAAGCGTTATCAATATGGTAAATAATATTAAATTCTAAACAGCTAATTTGGTCAAAATACATAAGATGAATATAAAGCTATGAAATTTCGCCGGTAAATTTACGAATGGTGTTTATATGCAAACCCGAAATTATCGGACAGAATTTCTGATATTCACGATTTACAGCTTGAGAAAACAAAGGTAATTTAAATCTCAAAAGTTTTAAACTTATTAAACTTATAATATTTAGAAAAAATAATTAATTTTACATATTTATATTTATAATAAAAAAGGAGAGAAAAAAATGAAATTCAGAAAAGGACTCAAAATTATGTCACTGGCGTTAGCGACTGCGGTTTTATGCGGTTCGCTTGTCGGCTGCGGAAACGGAGGTACAACCACAAGTGACGGAAAGACCCAAATTTCCATCGCAGGCTGGCCGACTAAGGAAGGTAAGGACAAGGAAAACGCGGAAGCAAAGAAGGCGAGATTCGAAGAGGCAAATCCCGAATTTGAAATTGTTCCGGATAATTGGAGCTTTGACTTAAAATCCTTCTATCCCAAGGCTGCCGGCGGACAGCTCCCGACAGTCTACGGCACACACTTCACCGAGGTGTTGCAGATTATTGCGGCAGGCTACTCGGCAGACATTACTGATCAGTTGAAGAAGGACGGCTTGTATGACAAGTTTAATCCGCAGGTTCTGGACCTTGTATCCAAGGACGGCAAGGTATACGCATTCCCCTATGCCACCTATGCACTGGGTCTTGCATTTAATGTAGATATGATGAAAGCGGCAGGTCTTATGGAGGCTGACGGCACACCGAAGCAGCCTAAGGACTGGTACGAGGTTGCTGAGTTCGCCGTTAAGATTAAGGAAGCCACAGGAAAGCCCGGCTTTGTATTCCCGAGCGCAAACAACAACGGCGGCTGGATATTTACACCTGTTGCATGGAGCTTCGGTGCAGACTTTATGGAAAAGGGCAGTGACGGAAAGTGGAAGGCAATCTTCGACAGCCCCGAGGCAACAGAGGCTCTGCAGTTTATCAAGGACTTAAAGTGGAAGTATGACGTTCTGCCTGCAAATACTTTGATTGACGGAACCGAGTATTACAAGATATTCGGAACAGGCGGCGCAGGTATACAGATCACTGCCGGTGACTTGCCCGCAAAGCTCACTCAGTATGGTATGCAGCCCGAACAGATCGGTATGATGGCAATGCCCGCAGGTCCCAAGAGACATGTAACCCTCATGGGCGGCAGCATCCAGGCAGTTTCCAACAAGGCAACCGACAAGCAGATAGAGGGCGCACTTAAATGGATCGAAACCTCATATACTCCGATAGTCACCGATGAGTTTAAAAAGAATACCGAAACAGATATAAGCAGACGTCTGGAAAAGAACGAGCTTATAGGCATAAAGTCCATGAGCATTTGGAACACCGACACTGATGCTGTTCAGTTCCAACATAAGCTCATTGACGAAAAGACAAACGCAAACCCGAATCACGTTAAGCTCTACAACGATTTCGTAGCTGACCTCGGCGACTGCGAGCTCCGTCCCGAAGAGCCCGTATGTGCTCAGGAACTTTACGGAATCCTCGACAGCTGTATCCAGGAGGTTCTGACCAACAAGGATGCGGACTGTGCCGCTCTTCTTAAGAAGGCTTGCTCCGACTTCCAGGTTAACTACCTCGACAACCTTGATTATTAATTCGAGACAGCTAATATCACGCAGATGTGCGGACCTCCGCACATCTGCGTGAAGACGAAAGTATATAAAGAAAGGTAAGTTTTGGTATGAATTCAACAGACAGCAATACAGTCGAATTAAAAAAACGAATGAAAAGAAAATCAAACTTCAGAAACAACCTTGACGCATGGATTTTGTTTCTGCCGTCGGTTATCGTTCTATATCTTTTGATATGGCGTCCTACGGTTCTCGGTGCGGTTTGGTCGTTCTTTAAGATGA
>CACYTW010000151.1:0-2539 GCA_902777435.1 uncultured Ruminococcus sp.
TATTTAAAGCTTGGAATGCCCGACTACAAGGGCGGCATTTATACAGCGTTTTGTACCCAATGCTATAAGAATAAGCAGAACGACAAAATGCTGTACAAGCTGGAGTTTGAGGAGGCTGCCGCATCAAAGGTCAGATATTCGTGCATATATCTTGTCATAAATTTCGATGATCTCAGCACTTGATTGAGGACCTGCATTGTCATATGTATGAGCAAAATATATTACAAAGTCGTCAAACTCCATAGGCTTGCCTTAGCTTGATTGATATATAACCGTTATTTCTTTATTGTCGCAACGCCATTTAAAAACAGGAGGAACGGGTGGCAGAGGTGTCGCCGTGTTTACACCGAGGTGCAAAAATTCTATATCCGCATCCGCCAACACGGGAACAATCCCCATCGTATGCCCGGGAACGTCTGTCATTTTGGCGGCAATAGTTTTTTTGCCGAAGCGTTTGTCCAACTTTTGCGAAATAGATACCCCGTATTCAAACAGCTTTTTACTCATAAGCTCTGTATGGGTTGTACAGGGCAGGGCGTGCCATCTGATAATGCCGTCTTTAATTGCTTGCTCCACCGAACCGTCGGTATCATTTTTTAACGCTTGCCAAATAAGCCAGGAGCCCGTTGTCCACACAAAGGGCGTTTCTGTGTTTAAAAGCTCGTTTCCGACCTTTATTGCGTTGGGTATAAATGTATTCAGATATTTGTCGGTGACATTTTTGGCGGAATCCGTATATCCGATGTCCAAATGTGTTTTGAACAGCACCAAAACATCCTTTTTGTTTTACACATAGTTATATCAATCCTTTCAAATATGGTTTAGTTGATATTTTTGTGTTTTAAAACCTTTTTATGAACTTCGGAATTTCCGATAAAAAGGAGACCGCTTTGCGAACGGTCTCCAAGGTGTAGATATTAAGCAGGTGATTATTCTGCGAGAATACTCACTATCTCAAAGGGCTTTACATCGATATATGCGGCTCCGTTATCAAGCTTAATTTCGCGAAGCTTATTTTCGCTTAAATCAATAAGGCTGCAGCGGCTGATATCAAAACCGAAATCAAGTTTCACCCTCGTGCACCGATTGAAGGTTTCGTACATTCTGAAAACAATTCCGTCGCTGTCCTCGGCCTTTTTGACCGTATCAATAATTACGTTTTCGGTACTGCACCTAACAAGGGAATATTCATCGAGTATGTTGCCGGCATGCTTGCCGGTCTTTACGGCAAGCATAGGCACGTTAAGACGGTATGCTTCCGAAATTGTGCCGCCCGTCTTATGATTGCCCTTGTGGGGATACAGCGAATATACAAAGCGGTGCTCGCACTTGTCCGCGTCGGGGTTAGGGTATGTTGCGGATTTGAGCAGGGTTATACGCATATCGCTGCCTAAAATATCATACCCGTATTTACAGTCATTCATAAGGCTCACGCCGTAATCGTCCTCGGATACATCGGCAAACTTGTGTGCGCATACCTCAAATTTGGCTGCATCCCAGCTTGTGTTGCGATGGGTCGGCCGTTCTACGGTTCCGAACTGAATGTCATAGGTTGCAGTATCTGCGTGAACATCCACCGGGAACAACGCTTTCAGCAGTATGTGATCCTGCTTCCAGTCGATAAATGTATCAAAATCTATGCGCGGAATATCGTCATAAAGGCATATTTTCTGCTCAATGACGGATTCGAGGAAACGCCTTTTAATTTTGAACCCGGCACAGATTCCGCCGTCGAACGGCTCTATGCTTTCTATATCGTTTACCTCCCACATTTTATCTTTGTAGTACGAGGTGATTTCCCATGCATCATATTCCCTCGGGTAGTCCTCGAATGCTTGAAGCACGTTTGCACGTCTGCCGGATTTTATTACCTCGCGCTTATTCTGCTTGTCATAGATGCTTGTTATGTCCGCGCCCTTGAATTTGATTTTAAAGAAGCGGTTTTCAATGTAATTACTTCCGACTTTGACGGAGTTTGTGTCCTTGAAGGCTTTTATTACCCTAAAGCCCTTTGACGGGATATTCTCAACGTATATTCTCTTGCCGTCAAGCTCGGCTATGCCGCTGTTTTCAAAAGACAGAGGGTTGTACACCAGTATTCCGCCGTCCGTGTCAATGTTATCAGCAATATGTTTGAGTGCACCGCCGATGATTTCATTTCCGTCCTTTTCAAGCTGTTTATACTGTTGTTCGCTTTCCTCGTATACCTCTTTTATTGAAGAACCGGGGATAATATCATGGAACTGGTTTAAGAGAATGGTTTCCCAGCCATTGTTTATCCTTTCTTGAGGATATGCGGCATCGCTGAGCTGCGAATCCATGACGGATATAAGCTCTGCGGACTGATACATAAATTCACTCTTACGATTGTAACGCTTGTTTTTTGCCATGCTTGTGTAGGTTCCCCTGTGAAATTCAAGATACAGTTCTCCTACCCACTTGGGGAGATTTTTATTGTTCTTCACCCTTTTTTCGAGCCTATCGAAGAAGGCGCCTGCCGTATCGAATCTCACACTCGGACATCCGGGTATTCCTTTTT
>CACYTW010000151.1:2605-5264 GCA_902777435.1 uncultured Ruminococcus sp.
TACAAGAACCTCGTCATTTAAATCCTTGTTCTGATACCTGTCCCATGCCCCTGCCACCTGCGTAGGACTGGGGCTAGAGCTATAGTTGGTTAAATTCGACGGTTTGCGGTCTTTCACCTTATCCTGAGCCGTTAGAAAATACGATAAAATTTCCGTTCCGTCTATACCCTGCCACATAAACGTGTCGTTTGGCATTTTATTGGTTTCATTCCACGATATTTTCGAGGTTAGAAAACGCGTCACACCGCTTTTAATCAATATCTGCGGCAGTGCTGCGGAATAGCCGAACACATCGGGAAGCCACAAAACCTTGCAGTCAACGTTAAATTCTTTTTTGAAAAATCGTTTGCCGAACAGAAGCTGGCGCACAAGGCTTTCTCCGCTTGTCAGGTTGCAGTCGGCCTCCACCCACATGGCGCCTTCAACCTCCCAACGTCCCTGTCTGACCATCTCCCGTACCTCTTCGTAAAGCTCGGGACTCTGCTCCTTTAGATATTTGTAAAGCTGTGCCTGAGATGACATAAATTTATATTCGGGGTATTGCTTCATAAGGTTGAGAACAGTTGAAAACGAACGCAGAACCTTTTCCCTTGTCTGCGAAAGAGTCCACAGCCATGCCACGTCTATGTGGGAGTGGCCTATGCATACGGCTTCGGCGGGGTAGCGGTTCTTATCACAATATTTTTTGTAGAAATTCGTTTCAATATATTTAAGCGCTGCATTTACGGAGCTTCGGTAAAGCTCAGTTCCTCTTTCCCTGAAATCTATAAGATTTACTGTGTTTTCAAGATACGACATTATATCTATGTATTCCTTGCTGTTTTCGCTCAGAAAAGTGCAAACATCAAAGGGGATTTTTATATCATAATACAGCTTTTTTGTGTCGTCATCGTACCGAACGAGGTAAGGCTTAAAATCCAAATATTCTTCTATCATACCCGAATATGCGTAGAGATGAACCTCATATTCGCCCTTTTCCTTCAGCAAAACCTCTGTATGGTTCACGTCAAGACCCTGAACAAGCTTACCGTTCAGATAAACGATAAACTGCGGATTTGTGGCGTTCCAGCCGCTTTCGCGTCCTGTGGCAACCGAAAGATACATATTTTCGCATTCTGTTTTGATTTTAGCGTAAAATCGGCAGTGCGAATCAGCAGCTCCGCCCCAGTGTTCGTTTTCGCCGAACAGATGCCAGCTTGCGTCCACGGGGGGAAGGGAGTTATCCTGCTTGTAACCACATTCCTTCATCATAAACCCGGTCAGAAGTGTTTTGCTTATTACCGTTCGCTCTTTGAGCTGAAGCAGAGTTTGTTTTATCTTTTCGTTAATAAATTTGTTCATAAAATGAACCTCCCGTACACAATGAAATCAATATACTAATTTTAATATGTAAAGGGAGTTTATGCAATATATTTATAAGACTAATTTTTATAATTTTCGGACATATTTTATTTGATAAGCATATTTTTCCTGAATATAAGCGGAGTACAGCCCTCTCTTTTAAGGAAAAATGAGACAAAATACTGTACGCTTGAAAAACCGAGTTTTTCGGATATCGCGCTTATGGATAGGTCTGAATACTTCAGATATTCCTTTGCTTTTTCGTGCTTTAGCGAGAGGATATATTCTTTCGTGCTTTTGCCTGTGTAATATTTTATAATTCTGCCTATCTGTTTTTCGCTTAAAAACATGATTTTGGCAATATCGCTGACCTTGACGCAGGCGGAAAGGTTATCGATAATATATCTCTCGATTTTCTTGAACCTCAGGGCATTGGAATCATTCTTTTGGACCGAATTATGGCTTACCTCCGATTTGGGTGACGCAGTCTCCGCCGTGGCGTTTATAATCATAAAAATGAGATGCTTTATATCGGAGTAAGAACCGAGCCGAGGTTCGGCGGCTTTTTTGAATGCCAGCTCGAACAACTCTTCGATGTTTTTACTGTTATCCGCCATTGTAAATGGCATATTTTTGTATACAGAGTAAACGGTCTGCCCCTCCGTATCGGGAGTGCCGTCCTGCTTTATGTCGAAGTTTATGCAGTATTCCAGATAGTCGGTGCCGCCGCAGGACTGCTGCTCATGAAAGACGGACGGCGGAGTTATGTACATTTGTCCCTTTTGTACCGTACATTCACCGTCATCAAGAATTACTCTGCAGGCGCCGTCCTTGACAACGTGAAATTCGAACGACGAGTGTCTGTGCCGCGAAATTATATTTCCGGACTTCAAGGACATTGCTCTGAACCAAAGAACATTGACATTTATGCCGTCAAAGGTCATATTAAAATCATATTCGGCGAGCCTTTGAGAAGCGAGGATAAGCGCTGAATCCACGGTATAACACCTCCATATGCCGCGCGGCTTATGCGCGGACTGACTACCTTAAATTATAATTTATTTTATAATTTTGTCAACAGATTTTTGAGTTGATGCCGGTAATTAAAATTCCGAATTATAAATTTGTTGATTTTTAAAATAAACTGAGTTTTGTATTATTAAATCAGTTCCCCTCCTATTACAGTATAAATCACATTGTAATTATTGTCTAAAACGATAAAATCCGCATCATATCCGACTTCAATTTTTCCTTTTTTAATTCCAAGAAGCTCACAGGGAGTCTGTGATGCCATTTTAAACGCGTCATTCTCGGGTAT
>CACYTW010000152.1 GCA_902777435.1 uncultured Ruminococcus sp.
AATTACCTTGTAAAGCACGGACTTGAGAATACTACTGTAAGGGAACTTTGCAAATATACAGGAATTGCTAAGGGAAGTATTTACTATTGGTTTAGCAATAAACAAGATTTAATATGTGAAGCTGCTGAATACGGACTTAGGAAAGTTGTTGAAAAAATATTCTCTTATGTATTTTCCAATAAGAAGAATTTGCGTAAGTTTTTCGATGAATGCCTTTCGGAAATAAACAAGTACAAAAGTGAACTGCGTTTTATTTATCAAATGGCAGCAAGCCCTGTTTACGGTGAAAAGATACGAAGCAAAGGACAAGACTTAAATTTTGTTTACGACAAATATGTTGAAATGCTTGCTGTGCGATTACAATGCAGTGCAGAGAAATTAAAGCCGATTGTACACCTATTTATATCGGCAATTCTTGATTATGTTATGTGGGAAAATAAAGAAAACGCACAGATGCAGCTTGAATTTATTTATTTCATTCTTGCTGAAAAACAAATCTGTTGCAGTGAATATTATATCGGGAAAATGCAAAGGAGAAATATGAACAGTAAAACGATGGAAAAAGATTAATTTGAAATATTAAAAGATGAAGCAGGATGTGAATATATTTCGGATTTGCACTATGGTGCGTTTAATAAAAAAGCAAAAGCATTTTTAAAAAATGCTGATATAGAGAATTATTCACTATTTGTTCTTTCTGACGTCGCACAATACATATTCGGCAAAAACATGAAATTTGAGTCGTTAGATGAAGCGAAAAGATTCTTTCAGTATCAAAACAACTGAAAATGATACATATTAACGGAGGTAACAGCTATTTGATAAGTAAACTAAAAAATTTCGATGTAGGACTTAGCTGTATTCTTGCTTGCATTTATTTTACGGCATTACCCCTGACAATAACGATAAATGCAGCCGGCAATTCATTTTTAAAACTATTGACTATACCTATTGCTGGGTATTTAGCTGCAAGCTTGATTTTTTACAAAGGAAAATTAGAACTAAATATAATACACTTCTTTTCCGTTGTTTTTTTAATCAGCGTAGTTATGACGCTTTTTGCGGATAACAGCAGTACATCAGTACAGTATGTTCTGGGATATATTCAAACGATAGCACTGTTATTCCTTATAACAGTAAAAAAATACAGAAAAAATGAAATGGAAGCCTTTGAAATAACACAGCTTGTTCTGCTTGTCATTTTAATTTGGCTCGGATTTATCGGGGCAGATTGGTATGGCGACAGAAACACAATGGTTTTATTTGGAGCAACATGCGATCCGAATTACTTTGCAGGATTATTTCTGCTTCCTATAGCTGTTTCTTTAAAAAAACTTAAAGAAAATAAAGTGTACATGGTTGTCTGTCCGATTCTTATTCTTTTGGGCTCATATATGGTTTTATCATCAGGCTCAAGAGGCGGATTGCTGGCTTTGGCTGTTACTGTAGTATCCTATGTATTTATAAATGCGAAAAGTGCCAAGCAAAGATTTATCGGATTGGGTGTAGCAGTTGTTATCGCAGTTATTATGTGGACAATCGTTATTCCTCTTTTACCTGAAAGTGTTTCCGAAAGATTTAGCTTGACGGAAGTCATAGAGTCAAGAGGTACACAACGAGTTGACATATGGATTTCAATGCTTGACGCAATAAAAAATTCCACATGGGAACTTTTTTGCGGAAGGGGCATCAACTCATATCACGAAATGATGAAAGACGGAAAGTTGGTGCAAGTGGTAGCACACAATCAGTTTATACAATCACTGTATAATCAAGGATTGTTCGGCTGTATAAGTTTTGTAATTATGTCTGTTTCTGCGATATTCAGAAATATTAAAAAGCGAGCATACATTTCTGCTGCTATGCTCGGCACGCTTGCTCTTGCAATGTCCCTTTCGATAAATCCAAGCATTAAGGCATTTTGGAATTTGCTGATATATTCGGCTTTTACATTAAATATAACTAATAACCAAAAGGAGGTTGATTCTATATGAAGCTTGATGACAAAGCAATAACGGAAAATCATAGTGTTGATAATGAAGCTGCTGACACAGCGGAATATTTGAATGATGTATCCGAAGCTGATGACGGTCTGATAAAAATGCCGAAGGCTACATACAGCTATTCGCTTATATGCCTAATTATTATTGCGGTTGTTGCAGCTGTTTATGTTATAGCAATTAACTCAAATTCTGCATACACAACTGTTTCGGCATCTTTTTCCGAAATAGCGGACGGACACAATCCGGATGGTTCTCCTTTTGAGATTTATGAAGTGCTGAGTGATGAGGTTTTAAAGAGTGCCTGTGATAAGCTTGATAATAAGGTAGATCCCGAAACACTGAAAAAGCATATTTCAGTTACAGGCATAACTACCGACGAAACATTTAACACAATCAGACAAAAGGTACTCGACGGAAATGATACCTATTCATATTTTCCGTCAAGATATACAATAACATACTCAATTGTTTCAGACTCAATTGCGGCAGACGGTGTTTTTGCTTCAATAGCAGCAGTTTTTAAGCAATTAGCAATGCCGTCAAAAACAAAAATACTGCAATGCGTGGCGGACAGCTACAAAGAGTATTATGAAAGCAACTATGTATTAACAAGCGAAGTATTTGATATT
>CACYTW010000153.1 GCA_902777435.1 uncultured Ruminococcus sp.
ATTGCCTCAAATGCTTGCTCTTTGCTTGGAGTTCATTTTCTCACGTTGAAGCAGTATTATGACGAGAAGTACGACCGTAACAGCTTTGTTAAGAATATTATCGTTGATAACATTTTGCCGGGAGATGTTGTTTTCAGAACAAGAGAGCTTCACTTGACTATTGATGTTAAGCGTGTTGTATATCTTGTCAGGATTTCACGTACAATCGAAAATTCAGCAATAGAGGTTCTTCAAAGTTTGTTCCCTGATAAGAAACGAGACTTTGTCATAAGGATTGATGACCACGACGTGGTTGTTATTAAAGAATTTGCTGACAATGTTACAAAGGAAGATATTTTAAAGATTGCTCAAAATATATTTGATACTATGGGCTCTGAGGAAATGGTTACCGTATCTGTCGGCATCTCTACTGTTGTAGAAACCATTTCAGAGTTGGGACACGCTTACAGAGAGTCGAGAATTGCTCTTGAAGTCGGAAAGGTATTCGATACAGAGAAGCAAATCATAAGTTATGATAACTTAGGTATCGGAAGATTGATTTATCAACTCCCAACAACCTTGTGCGAGCTGTTCCTTGATGAAGTATTTAAAAAAGAGTCAATCAATGTGCTTGACAGCGAAACGATTTATACAATACAGAAGTTCTTTGAGAATAATCTGAATGTTTCGGAAACATCAAGAAAGCTTTTTGTGCACAGAAATACACTTGTTTACAGACTTGACAAGATTAAGAAACTTACAGGTCTTGATTTGCGTGAGTTTGATGATGCGATAATATTCAAGGTTGCAATGATGGTTAATAAATATTTAAAATCCGAACCTACAAGAATTTAACGTAATACATAATATTAAACGGGGCTTGGGGACTTTGCGTATCTGCACGTTCTTAGGCTCCGTTTTGTGACAGATTGGCAGGTGTAATTTTATGATAAAGTTCAATAATGTTACAATGGTATACGATAAAGCAAACAAAAATGCCCTTGAACATATCAGCTTTGATATACCGAAAGGTGATTTTGCGTTTCTGATTGGGTCTACCGGTGCAGGTAAAACAACGGTGACACGCTTGATATTGCGTGAAGAAATTGCAACAAAAGGCACTATAATTGTAGACGGTGAAGAGCTGTCGAAGATAAAAAAGCGTCAAATACCTTTTTACAGACGTAAAATCGGTATGGTCTTTCAGGATTACAAGCTGTTGCCATATAAAAATGTTTTTGAAAATGTTGCCTTTGCAATGGAGGTTGTAGGAACATCAAAGCGGAATATAGAGCATATGGTTCCTCAGATATTGTCAATAGTCGGTCTTTCTGACAAGAGTGGGTCCCTGCCGTCACAGCTCTCAGGCGGTGAACAGCAAAGGGTTGCATTGGCAAGGGCGATGGCAAACAATCCGCCTATTCTCATAGCTGACGAGCCGACAGGTAACTTGGACCCTGCTACGTCATATGAGATTATGGATATATTAGAAAGGTTTAACAAGCTGGGAACTACGGTGTTGGTTGCAACGCACGCAAAGGAAGTTGTTGATAAAATGCAAAAGCGTGTGATAGAACTCTCTGACGGAAACCTAATCCGTGATGAAAGAAATGCAAGATATTTGCGACAAAGCCGAGGTGACAGGTTATGCTGACAAATCTTAAATATTTTATAAAGCAGGGCGGCAAAAACATTGTGTCTCACAAAATGATGAGCTTTGCCTCTGTTTGTATTATGGCTGCTTCCTTTATGCTGTTGGGGCTTTTTACCGCAGTCGGACTGAATGTCAATGCGTTTATGGATAAGCTGGGTGACAGCTGTGAAATTAATGTATATATAAAGGCGGATGCTGCAGGACGTTCCATCAGTGATATAGAGGGCGATCTTAAAAACATAGATGGAGTGTCCGAGGTCAGATTCTATTCTCGTGAGGACAGACTCAATAAAGTCACTGAGGAAGTGTATGGAAAAGATGGTTATGCGTTTTCAAACGACTCAAACCCTCTGAGAGATTCGTACATACTTATAATATCTGATTTGTCAGAAAGCGAAAAGATCAGCAAAGATGCGTCTGAGATTGCAGGCGTTGAAGAGGTTATCCAAAACCAGGATATTATCAGTGGTATTGATGTGATGACAAAGGCAATAAAAAGTATTGGTATATGGATAATGCTGATTTTCTTGTTGCTTGCGGTGTTTATAACCTCAAATACTATAAAACTCGGTATGGTATCTCACGGCGAAGAGATTAAGATTATGAAAATTGTAGGAGCCACAGACGAGTTTATAAGGGCACCCTTTGTTATTCAGGGTATGCTCCTTGGAATATTGGGGGCGATACCGGCATCGATTGCTGTAAGTGCCTGTTACGGAGTTGTTATCAATAAAGTGTCTGCAATGGTGCCGTCAAACATAATCAGCTTTGTCAGCCTTGGGGATACTGCGATGATTATTATACCAATGTTCTTTGCTGTAGGAATTGTCGTTGGTGTAATCGGAAGCTACACTGCCGCCGGCAGATATTTTAAATAATTGTGACATATTTGTTAAAGGGTGAGATATATGAACAAAAAAATGGTTAGAATAATCGCAATAACTATTGCTGCTTTGCTTGTGCTCGGATTACTTGGACCG
>CACYTW010000154.1 GCA_902777435.1 uncultured Ruminococcus sp.
ACAATTAAAATCGCAATTTTGCAATTGCCTGATTCTATCGCATTTTTTAGACTTAATATACAAAAAGTGCCGATAATTCAGGCTTTTTCCCTTATCTTATCTGCACTTAATTTATCTTATCTTAACTTATTTAATCTCAACTCAATGTCACTCGAAATCACGATGCCCCTTGAGGGACGTGGGTTCGAATCCCACCCACTCCGCCATTTATCAGGGTTTCCGGCATTTTGGAAATCCTGATTTTTCTTTTGGGAACTCTCAAAAAATGCTTTGGGAACTTTTTAAATGTTATTTTCAAAATCAATCGCCGACCACCGAAGTCCTACATTTTCGCTCCAACTTTAACCGCCGATTTTACTTTGCCCCTGACAATTGGTCTTAGCCATAGTCGAGATATATCCTTGCGTACTTTTTTTGCTGTTCTTTTCTTTGTTTGAGGATGGATTAGACTTATCTCCATTGTAGGGATTTTCCATGATTTCAAAATTTATGCTCCGATTTTAGCATTTTCCCTTGCACTTATTATACGATATTGCACCGAAGTGGGAGGTTTATACAACATCGTGGATTCTCAACATAAATTCAGTGTAGTTTACTTAATGTTAGCAAAAACCTTTATTGCACCCTGTACATTTTCTTTCATCGCAGTAATGGCATCATTTACCACATCGTGGAATTGTATGTATTCTTTGTTTGAAACAACCTCTCCGCCTGCTTTTGCCATATATGTATAATAATTGATTTTTCTTACACCACATTCAATTACCTTTTTGTAATCTTCGTGACTTACACCTGAACCACCGTGCATAACAATAGGAACATCAATCAAGCTGTAAATCCTTTTTACTCTATCAAAATCAAGTTGAGGTTTCTTTAAATATATTCCGTGTGCCGTTCCGAAAGCGCAAGCAAGAGCATCAATTCCCGTTTCTTCAACAAATGCTTTTGCAAGTTCCGGGTCTGTATATATACTTTCTCCTCCGCCTTCGCCGGCTTCTCTTGCACCCATACTTCCTACCTCTGCTTCAACAGATGCACCATATCTCGCTGCACATTCAACTATTACAGATGTATTTGCACGATTTATATCAAGTGTCTCTTCCGAGCCGTCATACATTACGGACGTAAAGCCTAAATCAAGCCCCTTTTTTACATAGTTCAGTTCTGTACCGTGGTCTAAATGCACACAAACCGGCACACTTGCTCTGTCAGCCATAAAAAGCATTATCGGAGTAATTTCATCCATTTTGCATATTCCCATTTCTTCGTGTACTTGCGCGTGCATAATTATAACAGGCTGATTAAGCTCTTCTGCTGCACCGATAACAGCCTTCAAGCTTTCAAAATTCGGTGTGTTAAATGAGCCTACTGCACATTTTTTCGCCTCAGCAAGCTTTAATATCTCTTTTAAAGTAACTAACATTTATCTTTCCTCCAAAAATTTAAAATTAATATGGAATACTCTTTCCTCATTTGGCTTTAAAATATCAAGTATTCCCTTCTCTCGCATTACATCTCTTCCGTCCGGTAAACAGTTCCCCGGCTCAAGTCCCAACACATACTCAAACTCGCCCATCATTTTCCACTCGGTGAAATATCCAAGCTCAGCAGTATCAAATTCCATCTTGACACCCTTGTTGATTTTAGGATTGTAGATAGATGCGTAAGATTTTCCGTTTAGCTTATGATAATAGCATTTTTCTTCATAACCCCTTTGAGGCTTCTCCATCTTGAGGCAACTCCCTATTCCATCCCTTGCGTGTTCATTTCTCGGTGTTACATTGATTGACGGGATAATAACCTCCGATGCCTCTGAAAGTAACGGATATCCCATATTACAATGGTAGAGTATTTCAAGCGGGCAATCCTCTGTACCGATATTTTTTACTTTGTCGGTAAGTTTGATTTCATTGCTTTCAAGCGGACATATATATTCTCTTTCAATAATAAGCTTATGTCCGAACAGAGAAGCATCCCTTATTGTTGCTTTAATAACTATTTCCTTTTCAGTTGTATAGTAATATACATTCTCGCATGGAGTATTTGAGATATTACCGTGAAGTCCTGTTTCCTCACCATTGTCAACACACGGTGTTCCCACCGCTGTAAGTCCGCAGGTGGTGAAAAATCCTGCCGTAAAGGATTTTAAGAACTCTGCTCCGTTCTTATTGTAATACTGTGGCGACACATATCCGCATGGTGCGAAATAACCCATATTATCGCCTTTAAAGGTAAGTCTTGAAATATCGGCACATCTGTCGACAGATACAGAGAATTCAAGTCCGTTTCCGTTTCTGACATTAAGTATTCTCATTCCGTCACCCTTACCGCCGACCAATCTGTACTCCTCCACGCCTAAAAGCTGTAGTTCGTTTCCGATATACTTATTCATTGATTACCTCCATAATATTCTTTGACATCGAGTATATATTTTTATACGCCTCATATATCTTTTGATATTTCTTATGCTTATCCTTATTAGGCACAATGGTTTCACCGCATTTTGTAAATGCTTTTCCT
>CACYTW010000155.1 GCA_902777435.1 uncultured Ruminococcus sp.
TCTTGATGATATATAGCAAAGATAGCGCATTATCAAAGAAACGTTTTCTTCAATAACCGATGTATCCCCGGTATATTTATATATATAATACGGCAGATTTACACACACGCTGTCCCATGCCGGGCCGTTACTCCATTCAAAGCCCCAGCCGCCTGTGGGAACTATTCCCGGCAGTGCACCATCGGTATTCTGTGCTTTTTTTATATTAAAGAGCCATTCCTTAAGGCTATTTTCAACAGTCAGATTAAGCAGCATATGCTCTGCAGACATTGATGCGTCGCCTGTCCATCCGTTTTTCTCACGGTGCGGGCAATCGGTTGGGAAATAATAGAAATTTGCCAAATCGGAGCGACGTGTACATTCCTGCAATTTATTCAGCACATTATCAGAACATTCAAATCCGGCTCTTGATTTCACATCAGAATTCATAACAAGGTATGTAAGAGTATCATTTCTCAGCTGTTGCGGTTCTAAACCTTCAACATAGGCGTACCTGAAGCCATCATACTTGAATTTCGGAACAAATTCCTCCTCGCCACCCTTACATATATACTCATCCACCTGGTTATAATTGGTATAATGGTCTATCATTTCTTCATTTCTGAAAAAACCAATTGTATTTACCGCGAAATTGTTGCCACAATTATGTTCAGCGTGACGAATAACTATTTTTTGTCCTCTTTTCCCGTTTACTTTAAGCTTTGTCACGCCTGCTGTATTTACACCGAAATCGAATACATAAATGTTATCTCTGACGCATCCCTCTCTTGGTTTTGCATCCGGTGCATTTGTTTCATAGGCAAACGGCAGTCTGTCATAATGTTTCACATCAACAGGCAAACGTTCTTCGGTGATTACTATGGGCTCGGCTTTGCACAACCTTGCCTCACCCTTCGGTGTTTTTTCCTTTTTCACAAATTCCCATGACGAATCGTCAAAATCCACACCGCACCAATTATCTGTCTCAAGCAGCGCGTCGTATCTGCATCCCATTCGCAAATCGTCAAAGGTTATGGGTGACGGATGAGTTTTAAAGGTTTCGTCAGCTTCAAGTTCAAAGCTTTCGCCGTCACATTCAGCCTCTATGCAGAGTGCAGCCGTAACTGCACCACGGCAAGATGCCTTTTCAAAATCCCACACAGCACCGCCAAAGCAATTGCGAAATCCATTCCCCAAAAGTATTCCTACTGCGTTATCACCCTCGGTAAGAATATCCGTTATATCATAATTATCATAATAACACACATCATCGGTATTGCTTATATAAGGTGCAAGTGGTCCCTTTGTTATATTTTTCCCGTTAATATACAACTCGTAAAATCCAAGACCACATATTGTTATTTCTGCTTTTTGTGGTTTAAAAGGAATATTAAATTTTTTTCTCATATATGGTGCGTTGACATGATTTTCAAAATCACATAACGCGTCGTCGGCTTTAATAAATTTTTCTGAAAATTTCATTATATTTTCCCTCCTAATTCTGTTTTTCCAGGATAACCATTTTCATATCTTTTTATATAATTTTCATTTGTATGAACAAGAATACTTAAAACACTTTAAGCATCAAGTTTTTAATTAATATCCGGAATATATCGCCAACCAAATCACCAAAAATTCACGATGTTCATGGCTTAATTTACTTATGGTATAATTTTCGAAGTCTTTGAATACAATTTTGAAATCACCATTTTCATGTGTAGCAATGTCATAAAACTCACCTTTTTTCTGCTCTATTATTCTATCTCAAATTATATATTAAAAGTCTCTATATTAATAGAATTCTTTAATCAATGCATTTATATAATGCATTACGTATTTCTGACTGAATTCTAATATCCCAACCATGAATGTGTTGAAAATATGTAAGCGATAGTTTATTTTGGGTATCAACTAACGAAAAAGCACCGGCTGCCCCATCCCAGCCAAACTCTCCAATAGGACTAAGGGAACCGCTTTGTGTCTTATCAATATGAGTACGGACTCCTAAGCCATAGCCATATCCAGGTCTTAACTGATAAAAATCTTCAAGCTGCCTGTCTTTTAGATGGTTTCTTCCCATAAGTTCAATAGTTTCCGAGTTCAAAATTCTATTACCATTTTTACCTATACCCCCACAAGCAAGTGCATCAAGAAATAATGCATAATCCTCAGTACAAGAAGTGAGACCTGCACCACCACTTTCATATTCTTCAGTCAAATTAAATACACATTCCAGGGGTACTCTTTGTGGGGTTCGGTTCTCGTCATAAGCATACCTTGAAGCCATTTTTGCAAGTTTTTCTTCATCTTTAGGCACCCCAAAAAAAGTATTGTTCATATTCAATGGCTCAAATATATGCCCTTTCATATATTCTCCCAATTTTTGTTCCGACAAAATCTCTATCAGTGCCCCAAGCACGTCGTGACAAAGACTGTATCTAAATCTTGTTCCGGGTTCAAATCCAAGAACTGTATTTGAAAGTGCGCCCACAATCTCTCTTGTCGTTTTTTTACCTTC
>CACYTW010000156.1 GCA_902777435.1 uncultured Ruminococcus sp.
CCGTTCAATTCAGGAATTACAAGACCGATAGCCTTTGCAGCACCTGTTGAGTTAGGAACAATGTTAGCAGCACCTGCTCTTGCACGTCTCATATCGCCCTTTCTGTGAGGACCGTCAAGAATCATCTGATCGCCTGTGTAAGCGTGGATTGTTGACATAATACCTGACTGAATAGGAGCGTACTCATTAAGAGCCTTAGCCATAGGAGCAAGACAGTTTGTTGTACAAGAAGCGGCTGAAATGATTGTATCATCAGCAGTTAATGTATTTTCGTTTACGCTGTAAACGATAGTCTTAAGGTCACTGCCTGCAGGAGCGGAAATAACAACCTTTTTAGCACCTGCATCAATGTGAGCCTGTGACTTTTCCTTTGAGCAGTAGAAACCTGTGCATTCGAGAACAACGTCAACACCGATTTCGCCCCAAGGAAGCTCAGCAGCATTAGCCATAGCATAAATCTTTAATGTCTTACCATCAACTGTGATTGTGCCTGCTTCATCATCAGCTTCTACTGTGTGAAGATTTTCGCCAATCTTTCCGCAATAACCACCCTGTGCTGTGTCATACTTTAATAAGTCTGCAAGCATAGAGGGCTTTGTTAAGTCGTTGATAGCAACAACATCATAACCTTCTGCACCGAACATCTGACGGAAAGCCAAACGACCGATACGTCCAAAACCATTAATAGCAACTTTTACTGACATAGTAAAAACCTCCTGAAATAAATGTATAATAATTATTTTTATAAGTCAGGTGAAAAACTTTGTTAAATTTTCCACTAATCTATATTTTACCTCATTTTGAAGAAATATACAAGTCTTTTTTTTAAAATCTTATAAGATTTTTAAAAAATATTTTATTAATCACTATTTTTCGCTCAGCTTTTGCAAAAACATCTTAGTTCTTTCGTTAGAAGCGTTGTTTATAACCTCATCAGGAGTACCTGACTCTATAACAACACCGTCTGACATAAAGATAATTTTATCACTAACGGAATAAGCAAAGTCAATTTCGTGAGTGACAATAACCATTGTAATGTTCTGTGCCGCAAGAGAACGAATAACCTTTAAAATCTCGCCTGTAAGCTCAGGGTCAAGAGCCGAAGTAGGTTCATCAAAGAAAAGAATTCTCGGTTTAAGAGCTAAAGCACGTGCGATAGACACTCTCTGCTTCTGACCTCCCGACAGCTCACAGGGATAGTTGTCAAGCTTTTCGGATAACCCTACTCTATCAAGAATTTCCTCTGCGTTGCGTCGAATTTCCTCATAAATCTGATTTTTATTTGTTTTAAAATCAGGTGCTTCCTTTGCAAGAAGTTTAGGTGCAAGCATAACATTTTCTATTACGCTGTATTGAGGGAAAAGATTAAAATCCTGAAAAACTAACCCAAAATTAAGCTGTTTTTTTCTGATTTCCTTAGCCTTTGCCGTCTTTTCTTCGGCAGCGTCAAACAATAATTCGCCATCTAAAAGAATTTGCCCTTTATCGGCTCTCTCCAAAAAATTGATACAGCGAAGCAGGGTTGTTTTACCGCTTCCCGATGAACCGAGAATGGATAGAACTTCTCCCTCTTCCATCGAAAAGCTGACGCCCTTTAACACATCTGTACGGCCAAAACTTTTGTAAAGGTCTTTGATTTCAAGTATCATAATTTAAAACCTCCCCCTTACTCAAAGTAGCTAAGCTTCTTTTCTATGTAACCGAACAACAAAGTCAGTATACCGCAGAAAGCAAGATAATAGACACCCGTAAAGAACAAGGGCCAAATTTGACCTTGTATTCCGTGGGAGCTTTTCATAAACGCCCCGCCTGCCCAAATAATCTCCTGCAGAGCAATGATACGTGCAAGAGAAGTATCTTTGACAAGCGTTATTATCTCGTTTGACATAGGCGGTACAATTCTTTTAACCATCTGTAATAGAGTTACTTTAAAGAACACCTGCGTTTTGGTAAGCCCCAATACTTGTCCTGCCTCCTGCTGACCGACGGGAACACCTTGTATTCCCCCTCGGTATATCTCGGAGAAGTAGCAAGCGTAGTTTACAATAAACGCAATTGCGGCGGCAACAAATCTGCCGCTTTCTCCGCCTCCCCAAATATTCTTGCCTACAAGTCCGGGAAGATAGTAGATAATCATCAACTGTAACATTAACGGCGAACCTCTTACTATCCACACGACCACCCTTGTCAGCAAGCTGATTGGTTTAAACTTAGTCATTGAACCAAACGAGATTATAAGCCCCAACGGCAACGCACCCACAAGTGTAATTGCAAACAATTTAAGTGTCTGCAAAAAGCCCATATTGAGTGCAGGAAAAACTATGGGGAATTGTTCAATAATTCTATTTATGAGTTGCATATGTTCAAATTCATTCCTTTATATAACATTCAACACAAAGGCTACCACAGTATCGAGGGAGCTA
>CACYTW010000157.1 GCA_902777435.1 uncultured Ruminococcus sp.
GGATTTCATCATATTTTCAAACTCGGCTTGATTAGCACGGTTTATCATATCAAATGCATTTGTATATTCGTTTGCAGGCATGCTATAAGTTTTATAGTTCCCATTTATATCTTTGTAATGATACACGATTGTATTAAGACGGCGTAAAAGCTGTTTAATAGAGTCTGTGTTCCGTTCGCTGTCCTCAACCATAAACGTATATACTTTTTCGGGTGGATATATGGAACAGATGTAAACAGAAGTCCATAGTGCATAAACATTAGAATACCTTGCATGCTGTTGTTGTCTGGAATATACATCAAGAATAGTTAGAAGCTGTTGAAAAGGGATATTACCACGGAACTCGTCGAGAACAAGTATGCGAGAAGGATTATCAGAATAGAAGTCAAAACCACCGCCTGAACCACTTGAATTGGAATAATCTGAGCATAGATATACATCTTCTGTGGTGTGTTCTTCACAGAGCTTATAATAAGTATAGGTTTTGCCTGTGCCGCTCTCGCCGAAATGCCACTCATTATGCATTTTCTTGATTAATGGTGTGTCCTTTAGCAGTTTAGCAAAATATGCGTCTTTTATCATTTTTGCATATTTTCGATAACGAAACGCAGTATCGAATATCTCTGAGGGTGTATAACCGTCCTCAATCATAGCTTCAATTTCGTCATAATCAGAACGTTTACCCTGTTTATCCTCTATGTTTTCAAGACCCAGCGTATATAGTACTTGTTCGCCTTTTTCGGCAAATTTTCCCTCTTTAAGCAAGTATGCTTTCAACTGTTCCTTACCGCCTAACTGTGGTTCTACATGACTTTGAAACAGAACATCGGATACCGCCTTCAATGTGGTTGTATTGCCGTACAGAGCCATATGGGCGTGATAGCAATTATCCTGTGATATACAAACCGCTATTCCTGCCGTGCGACCTTTTCCGCTGTCCTGCCATAGCTTTATGAAGAAATCAGCTAAGTATTTTGGTTTGGTGTATTGTTCTTTTGTAAGTTCTGCTTTCTGCATATTTGCGACATGGATTGTAGAAATCCAACATCTTCCTCTTGTTTTTGGCGAAAAGCCCATCTTTGTCACCTGCCTTCCTGTTGTCACAGATATAGCTGTGACGGAAATAACCGCATTATAAGCGGATTTCCCAATATTTTCACTTGTCACACAAGTCAGGGGTAATACTGACCCTGACTTTCTGTCAAAGGACAGCCGCAGCTGCGCTACGGCTTGCCCTTTGACGGACTAATTTTGTTTTAGTAACGCTAATAATTTACGTTTACTGGCTTTTGGCAGAATTATTGACCGCAACGGCTGACCGTCTATAAGAACAATACCTCGGGCTTGTCCGAATTGGAGAGTTTCCTCTCCTTCGAAATGTTCACCCGCAAAAAGACCTTTTCTGCCGTCAACTGTTAGGCGACCAAGCCCAACGCAGACATGAAAGTTATCTGCACTGCCGGATGAACTCGGAAAAATATTAGCGGAATATCTTTGCATTGACAACCACACAAAGCAATTACGTGAACGACCGAGCATTAGCACAGAACTTAATATGGAACGAATTTCATCGGCTTTCGCCTTAGTTTCTTTCGTCATTCCAAAATGTGCCAAAAGTCCTGCAATCTCGTCAATTAAAAGAATCTTAATTGAACCGTCGCCGCCCTCCGGCGTGTCTTGAAAATCCCGATAAAACGATTTTATCAGGTCATAGCAATCTTCAAATTGAGCGAAATTAGGCGTAATGCCTTTAAACTCATTACTTGCTTTAAAGTCGGCTATGTAAAGATTGGTTTTAAAATGACGTGCCTTGTACAGCCAATAAAGCACTGCCGTACTCTTTCCGCTACCGCTACCGCCGACAACAATATAATGACCGTTTAATGGAGCATAGACAGGAATCGTTAACCCTTGATTTTGCCAATACAAACAATCGTAGCCCAGCATAATACTGTTACTCATACAAGTTGTCCTCGCTTTCATCTATTAAGGGCGCATTGGTGTTTATCAATGCTTTTTGTTTCCTTTCAACATAAGCTTTTAGAGCTTTCTTTTGAAATTTGTTTGTTGCAAATCCTATTTGTAAATAAGGAATTTTTAAATCATCACGAAATTTCCACTCTACGATATATGGCTCTAAATAACCGTACATACCAAAATAGAATTTTAAAACATTAATAACATTATTTTCAATGCGTTGTTTTTCGTTTTCGTTTTCAAACACAACGGATATGATAAAGCAAGGCACAATACCCGATTCGTCACAATAAAGTAAAGGCTTGTCATTGTAAGGACTGTTTAAACCTACTAGCTTTTTGTAGCGTGTATCACCGAGAATATCTTTAATAGCTTGTTGTACATCGTTAAACAAACTCTCATTATTACCGATTTTTTCTTGTTTTGTTCCATTGAAA
>CACYTW010000158.1 GCA_902777435.1 uncultured Ruminococcus sp.
TTGTGGTATGAAAATCTTTCAGATTTTCTGTTGATATGTTATAATAACCTCACGGCATAAACAAAATCATAGATTTTGATGCCTGAGAGAACATTTGAAGAGGAGTATAATATATGAAAAAGCTTAATATTAAAAATATCTCATCCTTGGAAAAGGTTTTTCCTGTTATGGGGTCATCCGAAACTGAATTTAATCAGGCAAGTACTTTGATTGATGAGGAATTTTCGTATCAGGTCATTGTAAAGGGAGATTGGAATATACATGGCAGCGAAGAGCTTGAGGTAAGGGTTTGTTCTGAAATTGCAGATTATGTAAAGGTATATAACATAGGCTATGTCCCGGTGACTTTTCCAAGCTATCCCGAGGAATATGACAATGATTTTATTTCACATCATCCCGGTGTTTTTCCGGATGTTTTGCTTCCGGAGGCAAATTATATTATGGTAAAATCATACAGCTATACAGCCCTTTGGGTGAGCGTTAGGCTTGATGAAAAAGTGCCTGCGGGAATTTATAATATAAAGCTTGTTTTCAGTGACAAAGAAAATGTTTTGGGAGAAAGTACATTTAAGCTTGAGCTTATCGGAGCAAGACTGCCGAAGTCAGATATTCCTGTAACACAATGGCTTCATCCTGATTGTATCGCCACATACCATGGCTGTGAGATGTATTCGGATAAGCATTGGGAGCTTATAGATAAATATATGGTTCTTGCCTCGGAGCATGGTCTTAATATGATTTTGACTCCGATATTTACGCTGCCGCTTGATACTAAAATAGGGGCGGAAAGACCTACTTTTCAGCTTGTAGAAGTTGAATATAAGGATGGAAAATATACATTTGACTTTGCTAATTTAGAAAAATGGCTTCGTCTATGCAGAAAGAATAATTTTAAATATATTGAGCTTTCGCATTTGTACTCGCAGTGGGGTGCCGGGCACACACCGAAAGTTGTTGTCACCGAAAACGGGAAAAAAATCAAAAAATTCGGCTGGCATACAGACTCTATGTCTGAGGAGTATAAAAGCTTCATAATACAGCTTGTTCCGCATCTGAAAAAGTTTTTGGCTGAAAATTGGGATATTGATAAAGTATATTTCCATATCTCGGATGAACCGAGTGCAGCCGATATAGAACACTATGGAGAAATTTACAACTTTATAAAACCGCTGTTCGGAGAAGTTAAACAGATGGATGCTATTTCGAATTATGAACTGTGCAAGTTAAATTATATAGAAAATCCCGTTGTGGAGATGGTGTTTATAAATAATTTTTTGGAGAACGGAATAGAGGATATGTGGGTTTATTATTGCTGCGGTGAGGGTAAAAATAATTTGAGCAACAGATTTATTGCAATGCCTTCATACAGAAACAGGATAATCGGTGCGCAGCTTTATAAATTTTCCATTAAAGGTTTTTTGCAATGGGGTTATAATTTTTATTATAGCCATCATTCAACTCATCCGATAAATCCCTATATTAATAATGACGGCGATGGCTTGTTCCCGGCGGGTGATGCATTCAGCGTATATCCGGTGAACGAAGGCGCCGTCCCATCCCTAAGATTAAAGGTGTTTAATGAAGCATTGCAGGATATGATGGCATTTAAGCTTTTGGAAAAATATGTGGGAAGAGATGCAGTTTTAAAGATTTTAGACAAAGACGGCACATTAGATTTTAATACATATTCAAGAAATTCCAGAGACGTTTTAATAAACAGAGAAAAGGTTAATCAGATGATAAAGGAGAATCTGTAGTATATTTTCCAAAGAAAACAGAATAACGGCATATTCCAACAACAAATCAGAATATGCCGTATAACCTGTTTTGTCTGCTTTTTTCCTTGAAATTACAGCTAATCAAGTCATTATTGATCTCCGTTTTATTGCATCAATGAATCGGGGTATTTTCACTCATCACTAAAATATTCCCAATATTCTTACGGAATTTTTCCGGTGTTACACCTTTATGTGCTTTAAATTTTGATATAAAGTAGCTTGAAGTGGAAAAACCTGTTTCCATAGCAATATCCGTAATACTTTTATCGGATACAAGCAGAAGTTTTTCCGCCTTACTTATACGTAAAAAAGTAATATATTCGCTAAAGCTTTTTCCGATAGTCTTTTTAAATACAGAGGAAAAATAGTTGTAGCTCATATGGCAGTATTCAGCTGCATCATTCTCCGTTACAGTATCATAATTTTCTTCAATATAAATAAGAGCCTTCTTTAATGTATCCGTTATTTTTATTTCATTGCTTATGATATTATTTTCGTGCCAATAACGAATGATGCCGGCAAAAAGCTTTAATATGTTTGCGCGTATAATAAGCTCGTATGCAGGTCTTTTTGTTTTCCATTCATTCATTATTTCAAACAGTTGGGATTCCATATCTGTGTTTTTAAG
>CACYTW010000159.1 GCA_902777435.1 uncultured Ruminococcus sp.
ATCACGGGTTCGAGTCCCGTACATGCTACCATTGTTACTAACAGGATGATCTCATCCTGTTTTTTTTTATGCATTTCGATAGGCCTTTGGAGTTATACCATATTCTCTTAGAAAGAGACGATTGAAATAACTTTGTTGGTTAAATCCACATGAAAACGCAATATCGGCAATGGAAGCATGCGTGTTTTTTAATAGGGCAGCCGCCTTTTCTAAACGATAGGCATTTAAAAAGTCTATGGGTGAAGTTTCCGTATATTTTTTAAATACACGTGCAAAGTAGTTTGAGTCAGAAAAACCGCAACAATATGACACCTCTGTGACAGTCATTGAGGTGTCCGATAACAGTGCGGCAGCTTTTTTGATGCGTATTGAATTCAAATATTCCTTTGCTGTTTTTCCTGTAATCTCTTTAAAAATATAGCAAAAATGCCCCTCGCTTATGTGCACAATATCTGCAAGCTCGGAGGTGGTAATGTTATTAAAGTAATTTTCACTAATATATTTTATAACTTTATTAACTTTGTCGAGTTTTTCAAAGTGCTGCCGATATGATGGTTCAGTAAACACCTTCGTGCTGTAATGCTTGAGCAGATAGGATACAAGCAAATATGTATGTCCTTTTAAAGAAAGAGAGGTTACCGAATCATGTTCTCTAAATTCCGAAAATATTTTTGTTATAATCTCCGTAATTATTTTATCACGAATCATAGTGTTGAATGTAACGCAGTTGTTCTCAAAGAAAGACGGAGGAAGTATTATGCAGCCGCGGTCACAGCTTCCTCCCAGTCCCTCGTGAAGCTCGTTTCCGTTTACTATAACACAGTCATTTGCTTGCAGTTTCATAATCTTATCTCCGGATCTTATTTCTGCTGTACCGTTGAAAATAAAATGAATCTCCGTATGCTCATGCCAATGCAGCGGAAAAATAAATGAGTCCCTGTTAAATTCTAACAGCCTTATTGGACATACATCTACCGGAATTTTTTCATATAATTTTATATCATTCATATACTCACCTTAAATTTGTGCTATATATTCGTAAAAAAAATATAGTCAATATTATATGTTTATTATATACTAAAAGAAAAATAAAGTCAATAAAAGGAGAAATTGTTATGGAAAACTCAAAAACATTAAAAGTAATACTTATAGGTGCGGGAAACAGAGGACAGACATATACTAATTTTATGCAGGATAACAAATTTAAAGTTGTCGCAGTTGCTGAACCGGAAAGTAATGAGCGTGAATATATAAAAAATCTTCATAATATTCCGGATGAGATGTGCTTTGAAACATGGGAGCCGCTGCTTGACTTGGAGAAAATAGCAGATGTTGCTATTATTGCAACAGTGGACAGTATGCACTATGCACCGGCGATGAAAGCGATAGAAAAGGGCTACAATCTTCTGCTTGAGAAGCCCGTTGCGCCAACAGCACAGGAATGTGCGGATATTGCCAATGCGGCGAAGGAAAAGGGCGTAAAAATATTGGTTTGCCATGTGCTGAGATACACAAAGTTTTTCGGCAAAATAAAGGAGCTTATCAATGACGGTGCACTCGGCAAGGTGGTATCAATTCATCACAGCGAATGTGTAGGAAATGTACATCAGAGTCACAGCTATGTAAGAGGAAATTGGGGAAACACTGCAAAGAGTGCAAATATGCTGCTGGCAAAATCATGTCATGATATTGACATAATCCAATGGCTGATCGGAAGTGAATGCAAGCAGGTTCAGTCATTTGGTTCACTTACATACTTCAAGCGTGACAATGCCCCCTGTGATGCACCGGAATACTGTATTGACGGTTGTCCTCACGGCGAGGAATGCTATTATAACGCAGTAAAGCTTTACCTTGAAGACGAGCAAAACTTATGGTTCAGGAATGCCTGCACGAAAAAGGTTAAGCCCTCAAATGATGAGGTTGAGAAGGTTCTGCGCACAACACAGTACGGAAAATGCGTATTTAAGTGCGATAATGATGTTGTGGATCATCAGGTTGTAAATCTCGAATTTGAAAACGGAGCAGTTGCTTCGTTTAGTATGTGCTGCTTCAATAAAGGCGGCAGATTTATCCGCGTTATGGGAACAGATGGCGAGCTGTACGGAGATATGCAAGAAAATATGATTAATTATTACAGCTTCAAGACTAAGAAAAATACGATTATAAATCCGCTTGAGGAAGTGCGTGACGGCTCTGTTGTAGGCGGTCACGGCGGCGGAGATGATGGAATTGTTGAAATTTTGTACAAATATCTTACAGAGGATTATAACGGCGATATGCTCAGTGAAATAGGTATGTCGTGCCTGAAATGCTCCCACACAAGTCAGACTGTTCCAGTGCGGAATTCAGTACCACACTCCACTTGTGTGGGAGCAAATTTAAATAAA
>CACYTW010000160.1 GCA_902777435.1 uncultured Ruminococcus sp.
TAGCAATCACAGCAGGCACACCCGGACTTTACGGCTTTACTCCTGATGAGCGAAAGTCATTTGGCAGACAGTTCCTCGATGTAGGTATTGCAGAGCAGACGGCCGTTGCAATGGCATCTGCTATTGCAAAGAATGGTGGCAAGCCTGTATTCAATGTTTACAGCTCATTCATTCAGAGGACTTACGATCAGCTTTCACAGGACTTGTGCATTGACTCAAATCCTGCAACAATCCTTGTTCAGACTGCGTCTGTAAACGGTATGACAGATGTTACACACCTCGGAATTTTTGATATTCCTATGATTTCAAACATTCCAAACCTTGTTTATATCGCGCCGACAACCAAGGAAGATTACCTTGCAGTTCTCGATTGGAGCATTGAGCAGACAGACTATCCGGTTGCAATCCGTGTTCCTGTTGCTGAACTTGTTTCAACAGGCAAGCCATGCACAAAGAATTTTGCAGAACTCAATAAGTATGAAGTTGCTCAGCAGGTAAGTAAGGTAGCAATAATTGCACTCGGTTCTTTCTACGGTATGGGTGAGCAGGCTGCAAAGCTCATTGAAGAAAAAACAGGCACAGCGCCTACTCTTATCAATCCATATTACATTACAGGTGTTGATACAGAACTTCTTGAAAACCTCAAGAAAATCCACGATGTCGTTGTAACACTTGAAGACGGTGTGCTTGACGGCGGCTTTGGTGAGAAGATTGCCCGTTTCTACGGTCCATCAGATGTTAAGGTTATCAACTTTGGCCTTAAAAAGGAATTCATTGACAGATATAATCCGGCCGATGTCCTCAAAGAAAACCATCTTACACCTGAGCAGATTGCAGAAGATGCAACAGCATTGGTTAAATAATTTAAAATATAAGGCATTTAACTTAAAAAAGGAACTGTTTCTGATTGATTCAAAACAGTTCCTTCTGCTATTATTATCGTCAAAATTTGCTTTGTGAATGGTATTGACATAAAGCTGACTTTAGGTTGTATAATTATAGCATAATCTTTTAGGAGGTAATATCAATGGTAAAACAGACAGCAGGAAGAGATAAACTCGGTGAGTTTGCGCCGAAATTTGCAGAGCTTAATGACGATGTCCTTTTCGGTGAAGTGTGGAGTAGGGAAGACAAGCTTTCACTCCGTGATCGTTCACTTGTTACAGTTGTTGCTCTTATGTCACAGGGACTTGTAGATTCTTCTTTTAAATACCACCTTATGTCAGCCAAAAACAACGGTATTACAAAGGAAGAAATTGCAGAAATCATTACTCACGCCGCATTCTATGCAGGTTGGCCAAAGGCTTGGGCAGCATTTAATATGGCAAAAGAGGTTTGGACAGAAGTATAATTTGCAAAATGAATTTGTTGCACATATATTTTCCTTATGGTATAATTAAGTACAGTTGTTTAAAATCTTAACTTTTACAAAGGAAAAATATTATGAAAAAAACAAAATTTTTAATCACCTTGCTGATAGCTGTTCTGGTGAGTTTCTCATCAGTATTTTGTGTAAGTGTGTCTGCTGCATCTTCGCCTGATGAGGCGGTGATTTCAGGCAACTATGACAGCATAGAGCCTATTCCCACAGAAAAACCTGAGGATAAGCCTGTAAAGCACGGCAAAGGCTTTTCAAGCGAAGATTATGCCTTGTTCTATACCCAAACAACACTCCTTGCGCTCCTTGCAGGATACTTGATTATCTTCAAGGTAAAGGGTACAAAGACAAAAGAGAAAATGCACAGAAGAAAACTTGACCGAAAGTGAAGTGGAATATGAAAATAAGTGAAATATTTTTAACTGTTCTTTTTATTTTTTCGGCACTTTCGTCTTTACTGACCCAAATACCTGTTATAAGAAATTCGATTGTATTTTTTATTCTCTTGTTAGCACAGCTTTTGTTTGTATTTATATTTCATCACAACATAAAGAAAATGAAAATATACGGTACTGTTATTACTGTGCTTGCTGTATCCAACATTATCAACGGTATTATCGCATGGTGTTGGGCATATCAATCAATTAACAGCATAAGCGTACCAATAAAACAGGGAACGGACATACTTGGAATTGTTATGGCAAAGGCATCATTTGGTATGTTTGCCTACCTTATTTCAGGGATTGCAATAGTTGTTTTTGCAGAATGTATTGTTTCGGTATTTATAAAATACCGAACAAAAAAGAAACAACAGCTTATTCACAACATCTAAAACAAAACGGATTGGCTCAATAAAAATGCCAATCCGTTTTATTATGTTGACACATTAAAACAGCCCGACCAAATTACGGTCGGGCTGATAATTTATGCGCTTTCAGCACTTAATTCTTTAGCTTTTTTCAAAGCAGCATCTTTTTGCTTTTTCTTTTTGATTACCTTGAGTCGGCTGAAT
>CACYTW010000161.1 GCA_902777435.1 uncultured Ruminococcus sp.
CTTCACAGGCAAAAAGATGAAATTTACCATGGCTGACAACGCCGAGAGAAATTATGAGTTTGAGTCCGCTTCATACAAAGCTCCCGAGCTTAAGCGCGAAGGCGAGTTCGAAAAGAATGATGAGCTTGTCGGCAAGTGGGTATACAGCACAGGCGAGTTCAACCTCATTTATGAGTTCAAAGAGGACGGCACTGCCGCTTATACCGAGCAGGCAATGACCATTAACCCCTACACCTACACGCCTATAAACGTTGATATCGAAATGCGCGGAATTTACAGCGTGAAGGACAGCACTGTAACTATCAGCTACTACTTCCTTGAGCAGTCTGACAAGGATATTACCGTTAAGGCTGACGGCGACGTGCTCTACATTAACAACTATCCGTTTATCAGAGAAGGCGCGGCAACTCCCGACCAGCTCCAGCAGGCTCAGACAGTTGCAGCACAGCAATAAAAAACTAAGGGGCTGTGAAGAAATGAAGTTTTAAGCTTCGTTCTTCGCAGCCTCTCTATTTATTTGTGGATAAGTATAATAAATGTTGAAAAAAGGTATAGTTCCCCTTACCCCAAAAAGTAATTGTTGAAAACTTATGCAGCTTTTTGGAGTCTGTTTAGCTTGTTATGAAATTTGTGGAGATTAAAACCGATAGAAACAAGATAAATCTCCAGTTTAACCTTCAACTTACCCTTTCTCACCAATCTTTTGTACCACCGGTCATATTTCATCACACCGAATGCACCTTCAGCTTGTATAGAACGATTCATCCTGAGCAGTGCTCCGTGTATGCTTTCGAGGTTGCCTAAAACCTCTCTGTGCATAGATGTCAATTCTTCGTTAAGGCTGATTGTTCTGTTTTTATCGGTCTTTTTGCATTGTTCCGCATATGGACAGCCTTTGCAATCCTCGCAAACGTATATTTCTTCCTGTCTGCCGTATTTGTTGTTCTTAACAGGCTTTCTGTATGAAAATATCATCTTTTTGCCATTAGGACATCTAAGACTTCCATCATTATCAATTTTAAAATTGACTGCCCTAAACGGATTGTTGCGATACTTTTCATCCTCTGTTTCTTTTTTGAACATCGGGAACTTCATAAACTTTTCCATTCCGTGTTCCTGACAATAGATGTAGTTGTTGTAAGAACCATAGCCCGCGTCAGCTGTCGGATATTTTGGATAAAAGCCGTAAATATCTTTGAACTTTTCCATTAAAGGCTCAAAGCAATCCATATCGCTTCTAAAATGATTGACATCTACTACCGCGATATATTCGTCAGCTACGCCAATCTGGACATTGTATGCAGGCAGAAGCTGATCGTTGCCCATGTAGTCACGCTTCATCCTCATAAATGTAGCTGATTTATCTGTTTTTGAATAACTGTTCCTGTCATCTCCGCAAACGTTGAGCTTTTCAACGTATTCACTGAGTTTGTCCCGATACTCAGTTAATTTCTCGTAGTTGCGTTGTTCTGCAGTTTTTCTGTGACCCCTGCCCTGAACAAATTTGCTTTCATCAATATTACAAAGCATTTTGTAGCTTGACAGTATCTCGTCAAGATATTCGGGTACATATTCTGTGTTTGTCTGAATAACAACCCCTGAGTATGACAATTCTGTGTTCATCTTCTCAAATAGCGCTGTTATCTTAGCGAATAATTGGTATCTGTGTTTTTCGGTTGATTTCTTCCATACCCAAGTGTATTTGTTGGCGTTTGCCTCGAATTTGGAACCGTCAATATACAAATGATTTAAATCTACATTGTCTTTTTGTACGATATGCGCCATTATTTCTTTGAATATTTCTTCCACGCTGTCACACAGACTTTCGTTTATGAAATTACCAAATGTTTTGTATGACGGCGCTTCGTAATCCATTAGGTACATATATCTGATATTAACATTACATTCATCTTCGAGTTCTCTTAAGGATATGTATCCTTTGTCCATAAAACCAAACAAGATTGTTTTTAACATATTGACCGAATTGTATCCCTTACGACCTACAGTGTAGGTTGTGTTTTTGAGATACTTTGCTATTTCAATCTCCTCCATGATATGGTCAAATGTCATTACCGGATCAGATATTTTTATAAAATCTGAAATAAATACTGGAAATCTTCCTTGTTTTGGACTATACTTATTTATGGTATTTAATGTTTGCTTCACAACTTCATTATACCACAAAAGGCACATAACCGTCACTACTTTCGGTTATGTGCCTTCTTGTTTTTTGGGGGCTATTTTTTCACAGCCCCTTTCTGACTGTAGAAAAAGTCCAAACGCGATATATTCAGGACAACATTTGACATAATCGTAGGGGCGCACCCGCGTGTGCGCCCGGGACAGGAAGTC
>CACYTW010000162.1 GCA_902777435.1 uncultured Ruminococcus sp.
CATAACAGGCAAACGGATACATTCCGGTATGGACGAGCCAAGTGACGGATACGCCAAGACGATAGTTTTGCTTCTACTTCATCCTTCTTTCAATGATGACAAACTATAAGAGCGACAAATATCAGCGGCACGGAGCAAGCGGTAGCTTTGCGGGCGATGAATACATATCGGGACAATGATACTTCTGCCCAGCCACAGTCCGAGCGTTAAGAGCGTCGCAGGCAATGGGGGCAGCTCGGTCGGATGGCGGAGAGGTGAAATTCCTATGGAGTGCTTTTGCAAAGCACCGTCTGTAATTGCTTTAAAGGATTGAACAGTTTAAGTGTCCCCGTCTTTCGGGGCGGGTACGGCTTAGATTTAATATCAGAAATTAACGCATTTTCAGAGTGCTTTAATTTGTGATATTAAATTCCGAATATGATACAAGCAGGCATACATATATTTTTATGAAGGGAGAGATGTTGTTTGATAGATGAAAATACAAAAATCAGGGTAACGGCACCATCATTTGATTTTAATGATAAAGAATGTATATTCCACCTACAAAAGACTCTGCTCCTTACATTATATGAAAGCAAAAGATTGAGTTTTAATCAATACCAATACGCTGTCAAATTACTTGAAAAGAAATTCAGACAGCGTTAATTTTTTGCAACCTGCTTACTGATGGTATAAAATATTAAGGAAAGGAGCGTGAAGGCTATGATAAAAGTAGCGGCATATTGCCGTGTGTCCACAGATAAAGATGATCAAATCAATTCCTTTGAAAGCCAAAAGGGATATTTTGAAAGGCAGATAAATTTAAATCCTGACTGGGAATTGACAGAGATTTATGCTGATGAAGGACTGACCGGAACAAGTACTAAAAAGAGAAAAGCCTTTAATAAAATGATTGCTGATGCACATTTAGGCAAATTTAATTTAATATTAACAAAAGAAGTTTCAAGATTTGCAAGAAACACAGTTGACACTCTACAATATACCAGAGAATTAAAGGCATTAAATATCGGTGTGCGTTTTTTGCTGGATAACATATACACGCTTGATGCCGATGCAGAGCTTCGTTTAACCATTATGGCATCACTTGCACAAGAGGAAAGCCGCAAAACAAGCGAGCGTGTAAAATGGGGACAAAAACGCCAAATGGAAAAAGGCGTTGTTTTCGGTCGTGATATGCTTGGATATGATGTCATAAACGGTGTTATGCATATAAATGAAGAAGGCGCAGAAATTGTTAAACTGATTTTTCATAAGTTTGTTTTTGAAAAGAAAGGCTGCTGTACGATTGCTCGTGAACTCCGTGAAGCAGGATATAAAACAATAACAGGAAATACTATGTGGTCAAATACCGTCATATTGAAAGCACTCCGAAACGAAAAATACTGCGGAGATTTAACACAAAAAAAGACCTATACGCCGGATTATCTAACTCACTCAAAAAAGTATAATCACGGCGAGGAGGATTTTGTGACATTGAAAAATCATCACGAGCCGATTATTGACAGAGAAGTTTGGGATATGGCACAGGAAGAATTAAAAAAGAAATCGCCGTCCGACGAAATAAAGCTTAAACACAGCAATCGATATCCTTTATCGGGTAAAATATTTTGTGCTTCGTGCGGAGGTCATTTTGTTTCACGAACCAAGAAGCGAAAAGACGGGAGTCGTTACAAGGCTTGGAGATGTTTTGCAGCCGCACAACACGGGAAAGAAAAAATAGACAGCGCCGGAAATAAAATCGGATGTAATGTTGCCGCACAAATTCGTGATGAAGATTTTATGCTTGTCATTCAAAAAGTTGTAGAAGCACTTGAAATTAACAAAGACGCTATTATTAAAGGTATTGCCGATGTGCTGAAAATTGTTTTTGCAAGTGAAAATGAAACATATATAGACTGTGATGAAACAAACAAAAAAATTAATAACCTCAAATGCAAAATCCAAAGATTGCTGGATCTTTATTTAAGCGAGGATTTAACAAAGGAAGCATACCGTGAGAAAAAGGCTGAATATGAAAAAGAAATTGCAAGACTGGAAAAACTGCTTAACGGTGCAAAAAACAACACTTATGAATATGATGCAGATGCAGCTGTTAAAGATGTATGCGAGTATATAAAGAAAATTTTATACGCAACGGAAAGGGACGAAGTATTCTATAAAAATCTGGTCGAAAAAATAGTAGTACATAGCAGGGAGAGAATTGATGTTTATTTAAATTTGCTCCCACACAAGTGGAGTGTGGTACTGAATTCCGCACTGGAACAGTCTGACTTGTGTGGGAGCATTTCAGGCACGACATACCTAT
>CACYTW010000163.1 GCA_902777435.1 uncultured Ruminococcus sp.
TTCCTGTTATTCAGTCAGGCAGTCCTATAATCCGAAGCTAAAATCTGTTGACAAATTTACTCATTTCATCATCTATATAGGTAATTTTGTCAACAAAACATCTTGAATTTTTAAAATCTTCAAGAAAAATTTGTTGTCCCATATTGACAACACTCGTGTCGGGAAGTCCAATAATTCAGGACGGCAAGCTTGTCGGAGCCGTTACTCACGTTTTTGTAAGCGACCCGACAAGGGGATACGGCATATTCATTGAAAATATGCTTGAATCGGCTGAGGATGTCGTGCAGGAAAAGATTGCGGCATAGTGAGTCTGTGTCCAAGCGTTAAAGATGACAGATACAGGCTATGCTGTGGTAATTGATATAAAATAAAAGCGCATCGGGTTAAATCGGTGCGCTGTTTGCGTTTTGGCTATGCTTTATCGGGGATTTGTATTATATATTTTTGAGGATTTACGCAAAAATATATAATAGTGATTGACTTATACTTGTAAAAGCAATATAATATAGTGTAGATAAATGCGTATATCCGCAATTTTATATAATAGAATCGAGGAAAACACTATGGAGATTAAAAGGCAGATATATTTAGACAAGCTGATTTCTAAGAAGCACAACGGATTGATAAAGGTGATAACAGGCTTGCGCAGGTGCGGAAAGTCATATCTTTTATTCAACATTCTTAAAGAGCATTTACTCAGCAGCGGTGTTGATGAGTCACATATCATTGAAATGCCGTTTGATTCCTACGAAAACAAACAATACCGCAATCCTGAGATTTTATATCCTTATCTTAAAAGCCTGATTAAAGATAACGGAATGTATTACATTCTTTTGGATGAAGTTCAGATGCTGGACGACTTTGAGTCGGTGCTGAACGGGCTGTCAAGAATAAAAAATGTTGATTTATATGTCACCGGAAGCAACGCTAAATTTCTATCTAAGGATATTATAACAGAGTTCCGTGGGCGCGGTGATGAGGTTCATATGTATCCTTTGAGCTTTTCGGAATTTATGTCAGCGTTTGATGGTACAAAACAGGACGGCTGGAATGAATACACAGTTTATGGCGGGCTTCCGATGATTCTCGGCTTCAAAACACCGGATCAGAAAGCCGACTTTTTGAAAATGCTTTTTGACGAAACCTATATTTCCGATATTGTCGGAAGAAACAAAGTCAGAAATAAAAATGAGCTTGAAGAAATCCTTGATGTGTTATCGTCGTTAATAGGCTCACTCACCAACCCAAGCAAGCTGTCAGCAGTGTTTCAGAGCGTCAAGAAAAAAACAATCAGCCCGATTACCATCAAAAAGTACATCGGCTACTTCAGCGATTCATTCTTGATTGACTGTGCTATGCGATATGATGTGAAGGGAAAGAAATATATAGACACACCGTTAAAATATTATTTCACCGATATGGGGCTTCGGAATGCGAGACTTAATTTCCGCCAGCTTGAAGAAACTCATACCATGGAAAATGTCATTTTCAATGAGCTGAAAATCCGTGGATATAATGTAGATATCGGCATTGTTACCTCCAATGAAAAGAATAGTCAAGGTGTAAATGTAAGAAAACAGCTTGAAATTGATTTTGTGTGCAATAAAGGTTCAAAGCGATATTATATTCAATCAGCTTATGCTATGCCTACAGAGGAAAAAATGAAGCAGGAACAGCGTTCGCTCCTGCTTACAGATGATTATTTCAAAAAAGTGATTATTGCAAAAGACTCTGCAGGTCCTTGGTACAATGAGAAGGGAATTCTGGTGATGAATATCTTCGATTTTTTACTTAATCCGAACAGTCTTGATTATTGATTACTGTTTTTGCCCACTAAAATTCCAACCACCCAAACCTGAGCCTTTTTCGGCAGCACGGATAAAAGCTTAAGCCCTAAATTTGTGTGAATCTGATACACAGCTTTTGGGTGCTTTTTACAGAGTATTTTATCAACAAGGCGTGCAAAACGCTTCGGGTCGGCAGGCTTGCCTGTGAACGCCGCCATTATTTGTGCAAAGCGCTCGGACTGTCCGCCGAAAAGTGCGCTCCTTTCCGCCATCTCCTTCATGGACGGTATGCTGCCCTTTTCAAGCGGTGTGGCAAATGCTCCGGGACGTATGGTTATAACCTTTCGACCCAGCAGACCTGCTTCCTGCCTTAATGCCTGAGAATAGCAGTCAAGTGCGGTTTTTGTTATTGAGTATATGCTGTTGAAGGGCAGTGGGTCAAGCGGAGCTACCTCGCTGGAGGTAATTATGATCTTTCCGTCTTTATTGAGGATGGGG
>CACYTW010000164.1 GCA_902777435.1 uncultured Ruminococcus sp.
GATTATTGACAACTCAATTAAGCAGGCTGAATTTGCACAGGGCGTGCAGGACAAGGCTGCCGAGATTGCCCAGCAGGCAATTGCCGAGGGCAGAATCTAATTTGATATCAAGGAATAAATTGTACTCCTTACACAAAATTCGCAGAAGGGCGGGGGCGGTAGCTTCCGCCTTTTTGCGTACAATAATATTTGAGAGGTGATTATATGACACTTGACAAGGTAATTGAAAGAGTGAAAAATCTTAAAAGCGGATATGATGTGTCCGATGAGGACATTATAAGTTACATTAATGAGGTAGAAATGGAAATTATCAGTAATGTGATAAGTAATCGTGAAGGTGATAATTGCATAGTTGGAACATACGGAAACTATCAGATTGATACTGACCGTGACTTTGAACTTCTTGCACCTGCTCCATATGACAGGATGTACGAGGTTTATTGTGCGGCACAGATTGACAGGGACTACGAAGAGGCCGAAAGATATTCCGTTGATATGAGCGTATATAATCAGCTGAGGCAGGATTTTGGAATGTTTTGGTTCAGAACGCACCCACAAAAGAAACGATATAACTTTCACATTGGTTAAGAGGTGACAATATGCTACCCGAATTAAGAATACCGAGGAGAGACACAACGAGCATCAGTATATTCAGAGGATTAAACAGAAGTCCGAACACAGGCTTTTCAAGGGTTTCAAGCTCATCAAGCAGTATTTACACAGAGTTCAAAGATTTAAAAAATATGACTTCTGATAAATACCCGCAGCTTGCACCGAGATCAAACCGTTCTCGAATTACATCTGACAATAAAATCAAAATAATTTCAAACCTTTTATCCGCTAATGCAGGTTTGATTTATATTGACTCTGACAAAAATTTGCATATCGGCTCAGAGATTACAAAGATTGATGAGATTGACGCAGGCAAACAGCACAATATTGTTTTATACGGCAACAAGGTAGTTGTATTCCCCGAAAAAATTTCGGTCAATATGAGTGATAAAAAGGTGACGATGATTGATTGTCAAAACAAGGATTTAAGCACACAAGTAGCCGCAAAGGGCAATCAGCAAATTGATGCCTCGCACTATGATTATGCTTATGCGGCTTGCTCAATTGCAAGAAGCTATTATGATGCGTCTGCAAACAAAAATTACAGACCGAATGTAACACTATACACTAACTACGATTTGACAAATGAAAAATATCAATTAAAAGACAACAGCGAAATGATTGATGTATTCGGTTCTCACGCAAATACGATAGGCACTGTATTTGAAAGTTACAATAGCTTTTATACCGTTATAGGCAAAAGTAAAAAAGACGATACATATAAGCATAACAGATTAATCACTTTTAAGAAGCTGTCCTACAAATTTAATTACACAACTATCAGAGCAAAAGGTATAGGCACTAATATACAGGCAGGAGATTTTGTGAAGATAAGCGGATTGACTGACTCTCTTGTCAGTACAGATGCCGAAAGCTATGTCGATAAGACCTATGTAGACAATCTTAACGGCAAAACATTCAAAGTTTATTATGTCACCGAAAATGAACTTGTAATTAAGTGCGAGCTGGAATCAAGCGTGCCGTATTCAGGTACAGTAACGGTGGAGCGTATTTCTCCCGATTTTGACGAAGGAAAAATTGTTGAGCTGCAAAACCGTTTGTGGTGTTGCTCTTCCGAAAATAACGAAATCTATTGTTGCAAGCAGGGCGATGAACGAAACTGGCAGGCATACGGTGACGGCATAAGTACAGACAGCTGGGCTATGACTTGTGGCAAAGAGGGAAAGTTTACAGGAATCGCAACACGAGGGGACAGCGTAATCTTTTTTAAAGAAAACTACGCTCTGAAAATTTACGGGACGAAACCGAGTAACTTTACTCTCGGAGAATACAATGTGCCGGGTGTTGAAATTGGAAGCGAAAAGAGCCTTGTGAATATCAACTCAACCTTGTTTTATCTCGGCCATAACGGTGTTTATGCTTATCAGAGCGGTAGTTTGCCGGCTTTAATAAGCGAAGAACCTTTGTGGGGGCATACATATAAAAACGCAGTCGGCGGCAGACACGGAAATAAGTATTATATCTCCGCAGAAAGAGATGACGGAGAACAAGAACTCCTTGTGTACGATACCGACAAAGGCTTGTGGCACAAAGAGGACGATACAAAGATGATTGACTGCACAACATACAACGGTGTGCTTTATTGGCTTGATGATACCAAAGAAAACATTATGTGTCCGG
>CACYTW010000165.1 GCA_902777435.1 uncultured Ruminococcus sp.
TCCCGGGCCTATAAGCGTTGAATGCAGGGACTGATACATATTCGGTTTAGGCATAGCAATATAGTCCTTGAACCTTCCGGGAATAGGCTTAAAAAGCTCGTGAACAGTACCGAGTACAGCATAACATTCGGCGACGGTGTCTACAATTACCCTGACTGCGAAGAGGTCGTAAAGCTCATCAATAGTTTTGTTTTGTATAAACATTTTTCTGTATATACTGTAAAAATGTTTTGCTCTGCCTTCGATATGAGGCTTTTCGCCTAAGGTTTCCGTCAATCTTTGTTCGAGTATGGATATGATGTTTGCAATAAAGTCATCACGTTCGCTTCTCTTTTGAGAAATATTATCAACTATTTCATAATATCCGATTGGGTCAATGTAACGCAGCGCAATATCCTCAAGCTCCCACTTGATTTTTGACATACCGAGTCGGTGGGCGAGAGGAGCATATACCTCCAAGGTTTCCCTTGCAATATACCTTTGTTTTTCCTCAGGCATATACTTAAGAGTCTGCATATTGTGAAGTCTGTCAGCAAGCTTGATTACTATAACACGGATGTCCTTTGTCATAGCAAAAAACATTTTACGCAGGTTTTCAATCTGCTGTTCTTCCTTTGAGGTGGTGGGTATTTTGCCCAGCTTGGTAACGCCGTCAACCAGCATCGCTATTGTTTCGCCAAATTCTTTTACAATATCCTCATAGGTCGCATCAGTATCTTCAACCACATCGTGTAAAAGAGCGGCACATATGGATTGAGGGTCAAGCTCTAAATCGGCAATAATATGGGCAACGTGTATCGGATGAATAAAGTATGGCTCACCCGATTTGCGTACCTGACCCTGATGCTTTTCCTCTGCATAGGCATATGCCTTTTCTATGATTTGCAAATCATCAGATTTGTGATATTTGCGAATTTTTTTCAGCAAAGATTCTAAATTATATTCTATGTCTTTATTGCCCATAGGAACTCCTCCTTAATAAAATAAAGTATATAGCCGTTTGTAAAACGTGAAAATCGTGTAACAGTATGGTACAAATTACAAATCCGAAATAATTTTAATGAATAATTGCCCTGCGCCCATACAGTTGCCAAGCCCAACCGCAAGGTAAAAATTATTTCGGATTTGATGATTTAAATGCAAAATGATTTTATGAATCATTGTCCTGCGCCCATACAGTTGCCAAGCCCAACCGCAAGGTAAAAATTGTTTCGGATTTGATAATTTAAATACGAAATAATTTTAATGAATCATTGTCCTCGTCGCCACTTGCTGCGCTTGCTTGATGCTCATCATATTCGCATTGTCACTTGCTACGCTGTGGCTCCTCTTTCCCAAAAAATCTCGAATCAATCCTCGATTTTTTGGGAGCCCTGATGCCTAACTGCTTTGTAGGGGACGATGCCTACATCGTCCCGTCTTTATAATCATCTAAAATATAGCAAGAGGCTGCAGCAAATTTATGACAATGCGGAAGAGACGATGTTTTATTATATGAATACCTAACATTAGTCTTCTTCCGAAAATCGTTTTGCAGCAGCCCTTAGATTTTAAATTTTAGTTATCTGAACATTCTTCATCAGATTTCTTAATATCCTTTAAAATAAGCTGAACATTTTGGAAACCTTTATAATCATTAATATCGAGAGCAAAAGCCACGTCGATATAGTCGCCTTCTTCAAGGTGGTGATAATATTCACCCATACCAAAGCCGACAGAGTCAAGATATTTTCCGTCTTTTAAAAGGGTCATACGCAGATGCTTACCTTCACTCATAACGCTTATTTTATGAATTTTTATTTTACGAACCATAAAAGCAGGAGTGGGATTGTCAACGCCAAAGGGTTGAAGATTATTGATATCCCTGACTGTTTCAATGGTGATAAACGGTGCTTTGATAGCGGCGTCTATCATAATCGTGGGAGTAAGCATAGTCTCGCTTATGTGGTTTTTAGCATACTCGTTAATTCTTTTGCGAAAAGCCTCAATGTTAGAAGCCTTTATTGTAAGACCCGCGGCAAGCTCGTGACCGCCGAATTTTTCCAATAAGTCTGTGCAGTTTTCAAGTGTGTCAAAAAGGTTAAAGCCTGATACACTTCTGCCTGAGCCTTTGGCTTCATCTCCGTCTATTGCAAAAAGGATAGATGGTTTATAGAACTTTTCCGTTATTTTAGAAGAAACTATACCGACAATGCCGTGATGCCAATTTTCGTGAGGAATGACTATTATATCGTCCTCTTTAA
>CACYTW010000166.1 GCA_902777435.1 uncultured Ruminococcus sp.
AAGAGATTTAATTATAAAGGCACATACTTTAGAATGGCAAACCATAACTATCAATCGCTACTGGCTCTGCATGGTTTTTCTCGCTATCAGCAATAAACTTTCTGATAATCTCTATAGCCTTCTGAATGTTATAGCACAACTCAAAAGCATCATTCTTCGCAAAGAAGTCTATTGAGGTCATGAGCCACTTATAGACTTCATCGTCCTCGAGTTTTTTCTCGTATGCCGCTATCCGATTGAACCAGTATTCTTCAAGGCAGTCGAATTTATCCGTCGAACTCACAAGTCGGGATTTCTCAGGAGTAGTCAGGTCTTCCAAAATTTCAGTTACATATTCTCTTACCTCATAGTCTGGCTCATGCTTGGTCAATTCCTTAATCCAACCAGGGGTCATCCATTTATATTCTTCTGAGATATGCTTAAAACCGTAATTCCTGTTATAATTCTCCATTTTTACAATTATTCCAATGCCAGACGAATCACATAATAAGACTCTTCATACAGGAGCCAAGGGGACTAAATCCCCATAGCTTTGACAAGCTTGTCCAATTCTGGGTTTTCTTCAGGTGTCTTTTCTGGTGCGTTCTTTAATACGATTACACCATCTTCATTCACTTCGCATACCAACTCATCATTCTGATATACTTCTTCAACAGTAACACTGCCATCTTCATTTACTGTAAACTTGATTTCAGTTTCAACCTTAGAAAGCTCTGTCCCTAACTCAGATTTTCTTTCTTCGCTTGTCTTTTGTTGTGCGAGACGTGTCGATAAATCATATTTCTCACGTCGACACTCGTCAAGCCTTCTGTTTAACTCATCTAATCTTCCGTCGGTGTTACGTCTGTCAGCCGCTTTGATTTGCTTCTGCATAACAGTAAGCCTTTCAAGTGCCTTCTTTGCAGAAACAACTTCGTCACCGCTTTCACTAATATTTGAAACACGCTTTAGCAGTTCATCATCTCTGCCTCCCATAAAGGTGCCGTTTTGACTTATCCACAGAGTTTTTTCAAACACTTCTTGCGGAATGTTAAAAAGCCATTCACCCACAGAATTTGCCTTTATATCATCTATTTTTTCGCCGCTCAGTGCATAACATATTTCAGTTTTGTCACCGACAGAGGTCTTACCAAACTGACGTCTTATCTCTATAAGTACACCATTGTTGTTTACAGTGAGGATACCCTCGGCTCTTTTCTCATTCCAGGGAATTGCCCTCTCTCTTTCTTTAAGAGCCTCACCGCTCTTTTTTCTGGTGGGCATACCATAAAGCATAGCCTTAATAAATAAATTTATCGTGGACTTTCCTGCTTCATTAACACCATAAATTACATTCAAGCCACTTTTTGTATTAATCTCAAAATCCTTAAACTTACCGAATTTTATAAGATTAAGCTTTTCTATAACAACAGCCATTACACCTCACCTCCAAGCAAGGCGTCCAGCCCTATCATCATAGCATTCTCTGCTATATGCCTTTCCTCATCATTGCAATTTCTTATCTTGTCTTGCATCATTCTGACGAACTCACCGCACAAGGTGTTTTGTGCAGCTATGGCATCTATATCATAATCCTGCTGTGTATTATCTGTGACTTCGGCATAATATACCGCATTTTTGATATCGTTTTTCAGTATATCAATATTAAATATTTCAGAAGAGATTTTTCCGATGACATTGATTTTATACATATCATTCTCACAGCCATAGGATAAAATTTCTTGCTTAACCTTGTCGAAAATCTGAATATTATCCCACAGACCGCTTATGTCAACGTCCACCTTAAAAAGCCGACGTATACACAGCTTTTTAAATTCTGCCTTTACGGCTCCGTCATTGATTTCACCGATATAGCATCCCATATCTCCGCATTCGTCAAAGCCTCTGCCCTCAGGCGGACCGGGATATGCAAAGTATGTATTGCCGTATTTTTTTATTTCAGACCTGGTATGTATATGTCCAAGTGCCAGATAATCAGCACCGCAACCTTCTATATACCCTCTGTCAATTGAATTATAGCCAACCTCCTCCATATTTGAAACAACGTCAGCGTGCATCAATATTATATTGGTTACGCCCTCTGTCTTTTCTATTTTGTTAAACCTTTTCGCAATATCCGAATATGTGTCGGAAAAACTGCATCCGTACACACGGGTTTTAAGCTCAGCAAGTTCCACACATTCAGGCTCAGTGCCAAATATATGAACATTATCGCCAAAGTCTGTATTT
>CACYTW010000167.1 GCA_902777435.1 uncultured Ruminococcus sp.
TGATGTGCATGAAGTCTGACAATCGTATGCATCAGACCATAGCGCTTGCACAGTAACATTTTTCTGGTAAAAGAGTAGTATAACAGGAGGACTATCATGGATTTCAGACTTACAGTTAAGCAGAAGATAAGCAATGTTGAATTCGGTGAGGCGGATATCGTAAAGGCGGCCGGTGCAGAGGGAAAGTTCGAGGCGCAGGCACTGCCTTTCGCAAAAACAGCTTCCAACGGATTTATCCGCAGCTGGGCTCAGGGCGTTGGCGTTACCCTTGCGACTCAAAAGGACTGGGTAAAGAACATCAAGTCGGGTGCTATGGAAAAGGTCGTTACCGTCCGTGACGGCGGCAAGCCCCTGACCTATGTTTTCGTACTTGAAACTGTATGATCGTCACTGTTAAAAGAACAAATAAAAGTGCATTAATTTTTCTTGAAATTCATATAAAATTAATAAATAAAACGTTTAAGTTGTTGCAATTATTTCAAAAGTGTGTTATAATTAACTTGGAAAATATATTATGGGCATATCGGCGGGGTTCGATCACATTGTGCTGTATGTCCCGATCATATCAGGAGGAATGATAAAGATGGCAAAGAAAGCTGAGAAGACCATATCAAAGGAAGAACTGAAAAAGCAGTTCATCGAGATACTGCATAACGATTTTCAGACTATTCCCGATGAAGCGACCGACAAGCAGGTATATGAAGCACTTTCAAAGATAGTTGTCGGCATACTGAAGACCAAGAGAAGACACTTCACAATGGCTACACAGTCTGCGGGCAAGAAGAAGGTATACTATCTTTCAATGGAGTTCCTGATGGGACGTTCGCTGAAAACTTCTCTTTACAATCTGGAAATGAACAACCAGGCAAGAGATATGCTCAAAGACCTGGGTATCTCCATAAACGGTATATACGAGCAGGAGCCCGATGCAGGTCTTGGCAACGGCGGTCTTGGCAGACTTGCAGCTTGTTTCTTGGATTCCTTGACAAATCTTGAACTTCCTGCATATGGTTGCGGTATCCGTTATGAATACGGCCTTTTCAGACAGAAGATTGTTGACGGCTATCAGATAGAGATGCCTGACCCTTGGTTGCAGGGCGGAAACGTATGGGATATTGCCCGTCCTGAGGATACAAAGGAGATACACTTCGGCGGCAGAATTGAAGAATATATGGAAGATGGAAAATTGAAATTCCGTCACGTTGACTACAATACAGTCATTGCAGAACCATATGATATGCCAATTACGGGCTTTAATACAGAAACAGTTAATACCTTGAGATTGTGGAAGGCTTGCTCGCCTGAGGTTATTGATATGAGCGAGTTTAACCGAGGCGACTATGCAAAGGCCAGTGAAAACAAGGAACTTGCAGAGGTTATTTCAAAGGTTTTATATCCTGAGGATAATCACTACGAGGGAAAACTTCTCAGATTGAAACAGCAGTATTTCTTTGTATCTGCTACTATTCAATGGATAATCTCTAAGCATAAGCAGAAAAATCTCCCAATGCAAAGTATTCCTGAGTTGGTGCAAATTCATATCAATGATACACATCCGACCATTGCTATCCCTGAGTTAATGAGAATATTAATGGACGAGGAAGGTCTTGGTTGGGACGAAGCGTGGAGTATTGTTGGTAAGACGTTTGCATATACGAATCACACGATTTTGTGTGAGGCTCTTGAAAAATGGCCTATGGAAATGGTTGATAAGCTGTTGCCGAGACTCGGTCAGATTATACACGAGATTGACAGACGCCAAAGAGAATATCTGTGGGAGAGATTTCCCGGTGACTTCGGCAAGGTTGAGTATATGGCTGTCATTTCACACGGTCAGGTAAGTATGGCTAACCTTTGCTTAACCGCTTGTCACAGTGTAAATGGTGTTGCAGCACTCCATACTGAGATTCTTAAAAAAGAAACATTTAAGGATTATTACAGCATTTATCCGTATAAGTTTAAGAATATGACCAACGGCGTTACCTTCCGCAGATGGTTGTATAAGGCTAATCCTAAACTTTCAAATCTTATTTGTGAGTCTATCGGCGATGGTTGGGTTAAGGATTATAAACAGCTTGATAAGCTGACACCTTTTGCTGATGATCCGGCTTTCCGTGAAAAATTTGCGGATATTAAGCACGAAAATAAAGAGCGTTTGGCTAAATATATCCTTGATAACAATGGTATTGTTG
>CACYTW010000168.1 GCA_902777435.1 uncultured Ruminococcus sp.
CCGCAGTAATCACAGGTTCACTTGCAGTCGCAGGTGCAGTCAGCGCTTCCGCTAACGACGGAATGGGCGGCTACAGCGTTTCAAAGGACATTCAGGTGTCCGCCGCAGAAATAGAGCTCCCTGTGATACCGCTCACAGAGGAAACTCCCGTTGAAGCGCCTACTGAGGCTCCCACAGAAGCACCCACACAGGCACCTACTGAGGCACCCACAGAGGCACCTGTACAGACACCCTCTTCTGCTGACGCCGAGGCAAAGGCATTAAATGCAGTTACAAGCACCGGCGATAAGCCTGAGGATTTCAGCGTATCATCCGCTGTATATGACAACGCAGGCGGCTTCTGGACAATAACAGTCCGCAGAAACAACGGCAACGACATCAGAATTTACAAGGTCGCAGGCGACACAGTAACACGCACAGACATCGACGAGTCAACTATCATTGCCACAACAGCAGCTTCCACAACAACAGCAAAGGCACAGTCCACAACAACCGCCGCTGCAACAAAGGCAGCAGCAAAGTCCACAAGCAAGAACAGCTCTCCCAAGACCGGAGTTGCATTCCCTGCGATCCCTGTAGCAGGTCTGGCGATCGCCGCTGTAGCAGTTGCATTCACACTGAAGAAAAAAGAAAACTAAACTTTACTGAAACACTACACCGATTCGGCGTACAATAGATTTTCAGCCATGAGGTCCCGGACAGAAGTTCGGGGCTTTGTGGTTTATATTGGCAGATGATCTTATGGTGCGTATCCTTTGAACAGTCCGTCTGACGGTCAGGATGCTTTTTTTCAAAGTCTATGTCGTCCCACATCAGACAACAGACCCCTCTCTCGCAGTCCGGTCAACGCCCGTCCTTGCGGTGATAAGTGTTTTCTCCTCTGCGAGCAATGACCGTTCTCCATGACCAGTATTCTGACGGTGAATAGTTGTTATATGCAACAAAATGCGAGTTGTTTTTTGTCAATTCTGCTGATATGCGACCGATGTTGATAATAATAATCAAAAATAATTGAAAGCACCACTTGTTTATGTTAAATAGTACATATAATTGTGAAGCTGATATGCGTAAAATGCAGAGCTTCATCGCTGCATACCGAACTCGTATTTTATTATGCTGGTCAGAAAGCTGATAGAGTGCATTAAAGTCAACAGTAAGACTGAAATAACCATTATATTCAAAGGTGGAGTTGAGGTTACAGTTGAGGTAGAGAAATAGGATAGTAATTATCGCTGACAGTCATATGGCGCAAGTTTGCCTATGACTGTTGGCGCTTTTTCTTTTTATTTACGATATTCCTTGAATTTCCAATACATATGGTGTATAATAAAGGGAATAGTATTGGAATTGACCATGTATATTTGATTTCTATTTCTGAGGAAGTGACTGGATATGAATAAGCTAGAAATTTTTAAAGAGATGACTCACGAAAATAGAGGTATGTAATGAGGAAAACATTTATAATTGGAGAGAATGATTTAGCAACAATGCGGCCTGATCTGGCACTGAATCGGCATCCTAAAGCCCACAAGAAAGTAGTGTGTATAGAAACAGGTAGTGTTTTCAATAGTTTATCTGAAGCAAGTGAAAAGACATTTGGCAATTTAAAGAATGTTACAAATATATCTAATGTTTGTAAGGGAAAAAGAAAACCGGAGGTTATCATTGGAAGTTCTTAGATGAAGAATAACTTAAATGTCTTAAGAATAGAAAAGTAGTACATATATGAAAAAATGGCTTAAATGATATAATATCTTAAAAATTCTGGAGGCTGCAATGCAAAAGTTCTTATTTAATCCTATTGAGGATCATACATACAGCATAGTTGGATATGAGGGAGATGAGTTAAATGCTTTGATTCCCGATAACTACGGCGGAACAAAAGTAACCGTTATTTGCGATAAAGTATTTACAGGACATAGTGAAATAGCTTCAGTGACAGTACCCGATACGGTAACTGATATGGGGGAGTTTGTATTTGAAAGCTGCTATAACCTGAAGTATATCAAACTATCCTCTGAATTACGATATTTATGGGGATACACATTCTGCCGCTGTGGTATAGAAGAAATAATACTTCCAGACAAGTTGAAATCAATCCCTCCTTTTGCTTTTAAGGAATGTAAAAATCTGAAAAGAGTCGTTTGCGGGCGGGGCAGAAATGAAGAAAATCTATTCATGGGCGTATGCCGGTTGTGATAACCTTAAAGAGGTTATTCATAAGGACGATGTCGAGATAAGTCCTGGTGCCTTCAAAGATAAAAAACTGAATACATAAATTATGACAAAAGGCTTAAAATAGCCTTTTGCCGTATGTCATCAATTTTGTTATGCCTAGACAAGTTGAAAGCTACATTTTTAATGCAAAATGCATAATAT
>CACYTW010000169.1 GCA_902777435.1 uncultured Ruminococcus sp.
TGTAGGTTTGTCAATGATGTGTTACAAAATTAGAAAACTTCTCCATTTTGAATAAAAGCCTTAATATATTGGGCAGGAGATTTCCAATTAAGTGGACGCATCGGAAAGTTGTTGTAGTTTCTGTTGTGAACAGAAAGTTGCTTTTTGAAGTCGTCAAAAGAGTAAAAGGTATGGGTTGCATAAAAGTATTCGTTATCCTTGCGATGTGAACGCTCAACCTTGCCGTTATGTCTTGGTGTGTAGGGTTTTATGAGTTTGTGCCTTATGCCACACTGTTCGAGTCGCGACTCGAACAGTGTGGGGGTTGGATTTTCTGTATTACCCAATCGTTTTGTGAACTCTTGACCGTTATCCGTTTGAACACACTCTATCTTAAACGGAAAACGCTTTTGCAGGTGTTCTAAGAACACGGCAGAACTGTAACTGCTGTGTTCCTCAAAAGCCTCTAAATAGCGAAATCTTGAATATTCGTCAATGGCGGTGTATTGGTAAAAATTTTGCCCTTTTGCTTCTCCTACAATACACGCTGCCGGTACGAACTTTACATCTATCTGCACTCTTTGACCGGGATAATGCATTTGCTCATAAGGCTTTGCTATATACTTTGGATTGGGCGGCTTAACCGCCATTTGTCCTTGCCGTCTTAATACTCGGTACAAACCTGTTACCGAGCGTGTGTAACCTCTTTGGCGAAGTTTTACCCAAAACACTACCAAACCTGAATTGGCATTTCTTTTTCTCATATCTGCAATGAGCTTAAGCTCATCGGCGGTATGCTCGTTTGGGTGGTGATGTGGGCGGTGCGACCTATCCTCCAAAGATGCAAGTGTTCCGTCATAACGCTTTTTCCAACGGTAAATATATTGGCGGTTGGTTTTGTATCTAATTGCAGCCTTTGTTACACCATATTTTTCAGAATATTTAATTAATGCTTGACGATACAGTATAGTTTGTGTTACAGTTTTCATGACGAATGGTTAATCCTCCTGTCTGTTTTGTCTCGGCAACTTAACTGTAACACAGGATTTTCCATTCGTCACTATTTTTTTGGTTTCTGTAACACATCTATTGTAATCCTACAAATAAACTTAAAAATTGCTATTGCAATATTCTCGAAAATAGGTTATAATGAGTTGTAATTGTTGAAAGGAGTTAGTGTTATACAGTGAATAACATATCTTTAGTAGATCTTCTCAAGCTTGCATTAAAGTATATCTATATTTTGATTGCCGTAGCCTTAGTCGCCGCCATTGTTGCGTTTTCTTACTGCAATTTTGTTGCCGAGCCAAGGTATTCTTCAACAGGCTCCATCGTTGTTACAAACGGTGCGATTATCAGCGATATCTCGGCACAAACCGCAAGCGACACAACCTCGAAAAAGGTAAGCGGTTCTGATATTTCCGCATCGCTTCTGCTCTCTAATACAATCATTGATATTCTCAATACTAATGATATTTATAAGCAACTCGCTTCCGAATTGGGTGACAAATATTCATATACAAATTTAATGAACAGGGCTACAGTCAAGCAGCGCAATGAAGACACCCTCTTTATTGATGTTTCCTTCTCCGCCGATACACCCGAGGAGGCTCAAACTCTTGTTAATAACTTTTTAGAGATTGTTCCCGACTATATTGCAAAATTTATTCCCGGTTCTACAGCGTCTGTAACCACAACTGCGGACAGAGCGGTAAAAATTTATCCCCAAACCTCAAGAACCGTATTTATCGCTGCAATGGCAGGTGCGGTATTATCCTATGCAATCATTTTTATCATATCATTATTTAACACAACTATAAAAAACGAAGATGATATAAAGAATAATTATGATTTAACCGTTTTAGGCAATATTCCTGATTTTTCATCTGCGGCGGCAAATAAAAATAAATACTATGGATATTCAAGGAAGGAGTCTACGAATGTCAAATAAAAGTGATGTTTCTGCAGTTTCCTCCGAAAAAGAAAATAACGAGATCCAGTCTTTAAAAAAGGTGCCCTTTGCGGTTTCCGAAGCGTACAAGAATATCCGTACTAACCTGATTTCTGCGCTGGTAAAGCAAGACAAAAAAACCGTAGTGATTTCAAGTCCGAACGCTTCAGACGGTAAATCCACTACCTCAATTAATGTTGCGATTTCTCTTTCACAAATCAACAAAAAAGTGCTCCTTATTGATGCCGATGCACACCGTCCCACCATTCACACAAAGCTGAAAATGAAGAACAATGACGGTATTATAAATGTTTTAATCGGTGTTTCAACCTTCAGCGAAGCTGTTCAGCAATATAATTCCAGGCTTGATATTTTGACCGTAGGTCCTATTCCTCAGAACGCCGCCGAAATTTTCAACGATCCCTCTTTTGACGAGTTGCTTGATGAGTTAAACGAAAAATACGATTACATAATACTTGATACTCCGCCTGTAAATCTCATTTCGGATTCACTTGTAATTGCTCAAAAGGTAGGCGGCATTATCTTTGTGGTTCGCTCAGGCTTTACAACCCGTGAGATGCTTCGCCGTGCTGTAGCAAGTGCAAAACAGCTCGATATTAACATACTCGGCGTTATACTTAACGGCACTGATTTCAGCAAAAACGGGTATCATAAAAAATATTACGGCTCTTACTACAATTAATTTAGGACGGGCGGCCGCCTATTATTTCGCGGCTGTCCGTTCCTACTATTTGGGAGGAATTTAGCGTGAAAAATCACGCTAAAAATTATAAAGACGCCTGTTTCTCGCCTTTGTTACCAAAGGCAACCGAAACAGATGCGATATAACAATCACCATTTCGGTGAATTTTCATCGCATTTTGTGTCTTGGAAAGAAATGGTGATTATTATATTCGACATTCATTCACACATACTTCCCGCTGTGGACGATGGTGCAAAGGATATAAACGAGGCCTTACAGCTTCTTGAAATGATGAAGGAAGACGGAATCACAGATGTTATAGCAACACCTCATTTTTATCCTGATTCCGATAATCTTGACGAATTTAAAATGCGCACCGAAGAAGCATATAAGACTTTATGCTCTGCGGCAGAGGGTAAAAATTTACCCCGTATTTATTTTGGATGCGAGGT
>CACYTW010000170.1 GCA_902777435.1 uncultured Ruminococcus sp.
AGATTGTCCTTGACGATATTCTTGTGCTTTCAAGAGGCAGTCAGATACCTGCCGACTGCATAGTTTGTGACGGCGGTTGCAGAGTTAACGAAAGCCTTCTTACAGGTGAATCAAATCTCATTGAAAAGAATATCGGAGATGAATTGCTCTCGGGCAGTTTTATTGCGGCAGGAAAATGCTATGCACAGGCTGTTAAGGTTGGCGCAGATTGCTATGCCGCTAAGATTAATAATGAGGCAAAATATATTAAGAAGGTTAATTCTCAGATTTTGGAATCTTTTAATTTTATTATAAGAATCTGTACGATTGTACTTTTCCCAATTGGTATAGCTTTCTTTATTCGTCAGTTCACTTTACCTGATGCAACATTGCAGTCAGCTGTCATCAGTACGGTTGCATCTTTGGTTGGTATGATTCCAAAAGGAATGATTCTTCTCACAAGTTCCGTTCTTGCAGTATCAATCATCAGACTCTCATCAAAAAAGGTTCTTGTACAGGAGATGTACTGTATTGAAACACTTGCAAGAGTTGATGTGCTTTGTCTTGATAAAACAGGAACACTTACAACAGATGAAATGACTGTAACAGATGTTATTCCATTTGAGGCTGATGACAATAAAATCAAAAAAGCACTTTCGTCAATTGTAAAAGCGTCCGATGAATTGAACGCAACTTTGTATGCACTCCGTGATTATTCAAATACGGTTTCTCCGTATAAGTGCAATAAATTCTGCGACTTTTCTTCCGAAACAAAATGGTCCGGCGGTGCGTTTGAAAACGGCAAATCCTACATAATCGGAGCCGCAGAGTTTGTTTTTAAAGACAAAGAAAAGTATTCAGAAGTATATTCACAAATTGATACAATTAACCAAACTGTCAGAATTCTTGTTCTTGCAGAAAGTGACAATGAACCCGACAATAACTCATTGCCTGATGATTTAAAACCGCTTGCACTTATTCTTATTAAAGATAAACTTCGTGATAATGTAAACGAAACGGTTAAATATTTTAAGGAACAGGGCGTAACACTTAAGGTTATTTCAGGCGACAGCGTTAAAACGGTTAAAAATATCGCCCTTGACACAGGAATTGAGGGTGCAGAAAATGCAATTGATATGTCAACAGTAACAACCGACAAAGAGCTTGAGGAGGCGGCAGAGCGTTGTAATGTGTTTGGGCGAGTAACTCCGGCTCAAAAGAAAAAGCTTGTTGTAGCGCTCAAAAAGCACGGTCATTCGGTTGCTATGACAGGTGACGGTGTAAACGATGTCCTCGCACTCAAAGAGGCGGACTGTTCCGTTGCAATGGCATCGGGAAGCGATGCCGCACGAAATGTATCACAGCTTGTACTTGTAAATAATGATTTTGGCGCAATGCCGAGCGTTGTAGCAGAGGGCAGACGAACAATCAATAACCTCGAACGAAGCTCTGCACTTTACCTTGTAAAGACGATTTATTCGGTTATTCTTTCAATATTCTTTATTTTCTTCCGCATAGGATATCCATTTGAACCTATACAGCTTACGCTTGTAGGTGCACTAACTGTTGGATTACCGTCATTTGTTCTAGCACTTCAGCCAAATAAAGATATTGTAAAAGGTAACTTTACCGTAAATATAATAGCACGGTCGTTGCCAACGGCAATATGTGTTTCTGTCGATACGATTTTACTTGCTATTTTAAAGTATATGACAGATATGCCGCAGGCACAATTCTCAACTCTCTGTGTATATCTTACTGCATTTGCCTGTATGTTGCTTGTAGTCAGATTATCAATTCCGTTTAATCCGCTCAGAGCCGTTATGGTAATCGGCTGCTCCGCAGGAATAGTAGTGGGTTCAATTTTCTTTGGCGGATTGTTCTCACTTGCACCGCTTACATTTGGAAGTATCATATTACTTGTAATTTTTGCTGTCGGCACATTTGTTGTATTCAATGTGCTCTATAACATAGCACAGCATTATATAGAAAAATTCAAAAAGGAAAGTCATATTAAATTGATTGAAAAAAGAAATGCAAACAGACAAAAACGCTGAAAAATTAATCAGACAACTGAATAATTATGGTTATGAGGCTTTTATAGTAGGTGG
>CACYTW010000171.1 GCA_902777435.1 uncultured Ruminococcus sp.
TTGCAAAGAAAGAAGGCATCACCGAAGCACTCAAAGCCGAAGATATGATGGCATGGGTTGCAGCGATGAACAACATTTCCAATCGAGCAAGAGAAATTGTTTGGGATGAAATTATCAATCATTAACACTTTGGCGAGAGGAAAATCCTCTCGCCAAAAACATTAGTCTTGAACAATGAAATTATCATTTTGCAGATTAGTCCTTTCTCGATGATGAGAATTACATATTTTTCAAAACTATTTGATAATGTTGGTTTTCTATTGCTCTTGAATAGACTAAAAGCTGCCAAAAACGGTACTCTCGAATTAAAGAGTAAAAAAGAAAAAGCAAAATGCCGGCGAGTTGACATTTTGCTGAAAATGAGTATAATATAAATACAGGGAGTTATCCGATAGACGGTTAGCCCCTAAAAAACAGTTTGAATAATCGCCCTATGTTTTAGCGGACAGAAGGGCGGTTATTTTTTTGATGTTAAGATTATGACTATGATAAGTACTAATGTAACTATAAGATAGTAGTATTCCATGACATCACCCCCTAAATCAGATTTAGAGGGCACGCCCTCTATTAGAAATAGGAGGGCTAACCGCCTGTCGAAAAATTCAAGTAGCTAACGGTAATAAAAGGAATAATTTGCCCCACTTGCTTTATTATGCCGATTGAGAAGAATACAAATATTCTGCTTAATTGCAGGCAAGTCGTTTTTTTAATTGAAAAGAATTATCTATTATTACCTGATTTCGATATTTTGTTTAAAGTAAAAGCGAATTTAGTATGATAAATTCTTGACAAATTTTCACTATTATTCTAAAATAATACATATATCTTTAGAAAGGGCTTGACATGGCTATCTCAATGCGATACACTTTGCACAGCACAGCACAGCACAGCACAGCACAGCACAGCACAGCACAGCACAGCACAGCACAGCACAGCACAGTAGATAACTGCGCCCTTTTCGCATATCATAATTTTGTTTTTAACACAGATGTAGTGTAATACTGCGTCTGTGTTTTTTTGTTTTGTTAACAATTTGCCGCATTTGTTCGGCTTTTTTAGCCGATACCCGATATTGTAAAAATATGCGGTCAGCGGGCAGACTAAATCGGCAGTGTTATATATGGGTTTATATATTTAAACTCACAGATTTTAAAGCAACACCGCATGGCTCAATGCGGATGCCGGGTGAGCGCCGTGAGTTATGCGGCGTTGCCTTAATTGAATTTTAAAGGAGGAATTTTTATGGAACAAACAAAGAAAATAAGTAGAAAGGCGATAAGCTTGCTTTTAGCAGTGTTGATGGTAATCTCGTGCTTCTCGGGCATGAGCATGACGGCGTATGCGGCAACGTCTCACGGTATCACAATTAACACTGCTCAGCATGGCACGGTGACAGCAAGTGTGAACGGCTCAGTAGCAACATCGGCGGAAGAAGGCGCAACCGTAACGTTGACGGCTAATCCTGATAATGGATACAGGCTGAAGAGTATCAGCGGGACATATAAGGGTAATACGCAGGAAACAAAGGGGCTCAATGGTACCAAGACAATAAATGGAACTTATTTTAATTTGAACGCAACTGATGCGGCAGGCGCTGGATGGAAGCTTGCAAACAATAGTACAATAACAATTACTTCAAAAGATACCAGTGTAAAAATTGACAAGGTAGATTTCAACATCTCACAAAGAGGCAACAGCTTTAATCTTAATAACGTGTCTTGTTCAGCAGGCACTAAATCTTTGAATGGAAATACATTATCGGTCAGTTCAATAAATGGAACTACCGTGACTTTATCCTCAAGTGTAAATAATGCTGGGTATGTGAGGTTTAATTCTGTAACAATATATGGTACAGGCGCCGTTGATACGAATCTTACTATATCAACTACTGGTGATGTAAATGTCCGCACATTTACCATGCCTGCGGTTGTTCAGGGAGATGTGACGATTACACCGGTATTTGAAGAAATACCGAAATATAATGTCACCCTGAACGGCGGAGCTAACGCTACTACAAGTGGCGGGAATACTACTCAGACAGGTGTAACCGGCGCCATGACCACCGTAACCTATACGGCAAATAACAATTTTGAATTCCCTAAAACAAGTGAATACTACAAAAAAACAAATGGGATAACTGTTGCCAGAACCAGTGATACAGTTGTTACGGTCTCTGGCACACCCACTGCGGATACAACTGTAACAGTTCCAGACGCATTGGCAAAAGAATACACTGTTACCTTCTTAAATGAAGATGGCACAGAACTTCAGAGCGGTAAGGTTGCTTACGGCGAAACACCCGAATACAACGGTGCAACACCGACTAAAGCAGACGATGCACAGTACACCTACACCTTCACAGGTTGGACTCCGGCAGTCAGTGCCGTAACCGGTGATGCAACTTACACTGCGCAGTTTGAAGCGACCGCAAAATCAACAGCCGACAACGGATATAACCTCACCTTGAATGACGGAATCAATGTCAACTTCTTGATTGACACCGATTTCTACGGCGCAGAGGATGGTTACATTGAGTATGAATACATCAAGTCA
>CACYTW010000172.1 GCA_902777435.1 uncultured Ruminococcus sp.
CATGATGAATAGAAACAAAATTATTTACACTACTTTGTTTTATTTGTGCTTTGCCGCTGTTGCTATTGCACAGGATGCGTCAAGCATAATGGACAATGCTTCTGCCGCTTTCAAAAAACACAAAAGTGTGGTGTCAAACTATACGCTTACCTATTCAGAAGGTGGAAAGAACCGAACTTCTACTGGAGGAATTGTAATTCAAGGCAATAAGTATGTCAATAAAATTGGCGGTACTATGATTTGGTTTAATGGAAAGACAATGTGGACTTTGGTTGAAGAAAATGAAGAGGTGAATGTGTCAGAACCAGATAAAGATGAACTTTCAACCAACAATCCATATTATTTCATTCAAACCTATAAACAGGATTTTAATCCCTCTTTGGTGTCAAATGCCAATAATATATATACCGTGAAGTTGACCCCTAAAAAACACAATGAAGACCTTCAATATGTGATTCTCACTCTTGCTAAGGGAAATTATCAACCGAAAAGCATCCAACTGGTCATGGCTAAGTCGCGCATGAGCATTGTATTAAATACCTTTAAGAAAGGCTATCATCCCGTAACGGAACGGATGGATAGCAGCAGTAAAAAAAGCGGCTGTGGGTAACCGATCCACTGCCTTATATATAAATGAAGCGTTGTGCATAAGTCTGTGGGCAGGATGTTGGCAGTTTGTCTGTCAATGTGCTGTCCATGGACTTATGCATGACGCTGCAGAGAGATCGGTTATCCATGGCCGCACGCCTCCCCTGGCTCGCGGGGTCTGCCAGTATAACCTAACTGGCTCTTCTTAAATCAAATGTATGAAAATGCATATATGAATATTCGTCCTTATTACGATAAAACCGTCCTAAAGAACGAATTTATTCGTCATTAATCTGTATTATCGGTAACATAAGTACGAACTTGTGTCTCTCAGTTCCTTTTGATATCTCTCATATTTACATCGTCATTATTCTTCTCACGGGAAGCCTGTTGTCATTTAAAAGTTTTCCTTAGAAGAATAGTCATATTCATGAATATCTATTCAAAAGGAGGAATTATCGGTTAACTTTCCAAAGTCTCTGCAAAAGCCGGTTCGTCCTTCATATAGAATTAATGGCTATAAGGCACGAAGATGTTCGTGCTTTTTCTCAGTTTTTCAAAGATAAGCATGATTGCGACTTGATAATCTTGTACATATTCTGCATGCAAGAGCCTTCATTTGGGGCGATATAAATGCATTGCAGTGTAAAGGCGGATCCGTTCTCGTAATCAGGTTCTCATGATGCTGTCTATTCTGGTGTGGTACACAAAAAAAGTGCTTTCTTATGAAAATAGTGCATTTTCTGTACGAATAAGGGCATCTCTCGTTTCTCATCTCTTCAGGTTAGATAGTAGAATCATGTCACATATTAATAATGGAACGCAGGAACTATCGCATATCATTATTTAAATCCCTATTGTAGAAATAGAACGAGGTGTCAGAAATGTTACTAGATGCGGAATTGAACCACAGAATTAATTACGAGCTTATGTTGCTTGAGCGTACGAAAAGGGAATATGCAATGCGTTTAAGTCTTTTAAATGATTGCTGCGGAACTATTTTGAGACGAACAAGGCCAGGGAATAGCAAGCATTTTTATTACTTTGTCAAACGACCGGGTTCTAATAAATATAGTTACCTTAAAAAGTCTGAAAGTCATTTGATTGAACGGGTTCGTGAGGCACGTTTTCTTGAGGAAGCAATCAGGCGTATAGACCGCGATATAAAACTTATGAAGTCTCTTTCAGACGGTTTTCTTCCTTTTGACCCAAGTTCAATCAGTGATAGTCTGCCTGAAATATATCGATGCAAAGTACCACCGGTCTCGGAGCTATATGAATATGAAGGAAAGAAATGGTTGGCTAGCAGACTGGAATTTCAGAAAAGATTTCCGGAGAACTATCCGGAGAAAAAGAAGCATACGACATCTGACGGTATCCGGGTCAAGACTGTCAGTGAAGCCCTTTTATATGAGAGATTAAAATCAGCCGGTCTGGCCATTATATATGAGTTGCCGTTTCTGCCAAGTGATCACGGGCCTGCTTTATATCCTGATGT
>CACYTW010000173.1 GCA_902777435.1 uncultured Ruminococcus sp.
ACATAATATGAAAGAAGATCCAAAAGATATAATTAACAGACTTTCAATTATAACGGAAGGAAATATGGCGGACGCAATAAAACGCTTCTCTAATCAAAACAAATAAACCGATAAAAATTTTATCACTCTCCGCTTTTTGATTATGGAAAAATATTAAGGGTTTGATATTCTTTAATCAAGGAAATCAAATCCTTTCATCATAGGCAGCCTGCTGAATTTTCTCCTCCAGATAAATGCGTAGTCATATCTCTTCTCAGCTATGCCAAAACATTACAAACGGGTTTCAAAGCAGGCTGCCGTATTTTTATAGGAGTAAGTTATGAGAAAAAGACATATACAGCCGATTGCGGTAACAGAATGTTCAGATAAACTGGCACTGATAAAATTCGCCGTTTATAACATAAGACAAATGCGAAACAGCGGAATGGACGATGAGAAGATCGTTCAAATCCTTATGGAACAATTTGAGTTTTCGGAATCGCTTATTGAACAGTTAATGTGAGAATGTGCTACTATGAAAAGCAAGATATTAAGTATTACAGAAAAGGCAGAGAAGTTTTCGGGCAAAATTACACGTGTCGGTAAAATTGTTATATGCAGTTTTATTACTTGCGGCGTGGCGGTAGTTGTGTATGAACTGGTGCAGATATTCAAAAATTACAAAGCGTCAAAGGCAGCGGCAGCTGCACAAGAGGAACAGCCTGTGAAACAAAATACGGACTATAAATACGTTGTATTAAATGATGAAGCGGACGAGAAACAGGGATAATTATGATAGGTTGTATTGACGTTGGAGGCGGTCTGCGGGATATATACGGCGCAGGCGTGTTTGACCGCTTGCTTGATGACGGAATATATTTTGATTTATGTATCGGTATCTCGGCAGGCAGCGCCAACTGTGCAAGTTATGTAGCACGACAACGGGGCAGGAATAAACCGTTTTATCTTGACTATTCTTTACGCAAAGAGGCTATGAGTCCAGATAATTTATTGAAATCAGGCTCTTATCTTGATTTGAATTATATTTACGGAACGTTGTCGATGAAAGACGGCGAAAGCCCGCTTGATTATGAAACATTAAAGAATAGTAATACCGATTTAATCGTTGTTGCAACGGACGCTGAAACCGGACGGGCAAGGTATTTTAACAAGAATGACGATATCAGGCAGGATGATTATAGTATTATTATGGCTTCCTCCTGTCTGCCGATTGTCTGCAAGCCGATTAAGGTTTATTCAAGAGAATATTTTGACGGCGGTATATCAGACCCTATCCCGCTCCAAAAGGCACTTGACAAGGGTTGCGATAAAGTTGTTGTTATTCTTACGAAACCGATTGACGCAGATATAAAGCAACTGCGTAACGAGGCTGCGTGGAGGCTTTTAATATCCAAACATCCAAATACGGCTAAAGCGTTAAACAATAGGGCGGAAAATTATGCGAAGTCCCTTGCTTTAGCACTTGAATTACAGGAACAAGAGAAAGCGCTGGTTATTGCGCCGGATGATATCTTAGGTATGAAAACGCTGACAAAGGATGTTGAAAAATTACAAACGCTGTACGAAAAAGGATATTCCGATGCTGAAAAAATCAAATCATTCATTAGCTGAAATAATTTTTAGCCGTCTGAAAAGACGGCTATTTTTTAGGCATTGTCACGATTTTGATAAAAGTTTTTACAATGAATTAAACTTGCTTAATGACTTTTTGACACTCTTGCACTACAATCTGTAAAAATCAATTTTTACATCTTGTAAAGGAGTGAAAATGATGTCAAAAATCAAAAATTCATGGATTGTGAAAGTAGCGATTATTATAGGCGTACTAATCATACCTTTAATGTATACCTATTTTTATCTCGGCGCTTTCTGGGATCCCTATTCAAGGCTTGACGAGGTGCCGGTCGCCGTTGTCAACCTTGACAGCGGCGCAGAGATTAACGGAGAAGAACGCAATCTTGGTAATGAAATCTGCGATAACCTGAAAGAAGACGGCAGCGTTAAGTTTGTTTTTACCGATGAAGATGATGCCGTACAGGGCGTTATGGGGAATAAATATTATGCTTCTATTACGAT
>CACYTW010000174.1 GCA_902777435.1 uncultured Ruminococcus sp.
GTTGACAAATATCCATGCTACCTTTGTGCAAGAATGAGGAGAGGTTATCTCTATAAAAAGGCGAAACAGCTCGGCTGTAACAAAATCGCCCTCGGTCATCACTATGACGATGTTATCGAAACTATCCTTATGGGTATGCTCTACGGCGGTCAGGTCCAGACGATGATGCCGAAACTCCACAGCACAAACTATGAGGGAATGGAACTTATCCGCCCTCTCTACCTCGTTCGTGAGGCTGAAATCAAGCATTGGCGAGATTATAACAAGCTGAATTTCATTCAATGTGCGTGTCACTTTACAGACACCTGCACAACCTGTTCGCCAAACAGCAACACAGGCTCAAAGCGACAGGAAATCAAACAGCTTATCGCAAATCTGAAGAAAATCAATCCCCAGATTGAAAGCAACATCTTCCACAGCGTAGAAAATGTCAACCTCGACACGATTATTTCGTATAAGCAAGGCGATAAAAAAGTTTCGTTCTTGGATAGATATGATGATATGGGAAAATAAGAGTACAAATCTATGTTTATAAATATTAAATCAGATTACAGCACAGCTGAAATTGAAAGAATACTCAGTTCAAAAAGAAATGTAAAATATATGCGAAAGTATGTGGACTATGACCTTGGCATAAACTGGGTGTCACATCGAAAAAAATTGCTTTGTCTGTTCTATAATTTCGGTACAAAGGACAGACACGGGTATCAGTCAACGGTGCGTCCATATTTTTACGGAAGAGTATTCAAAACGAAAAAAGGAAATAGGATTATAGGTATCGCCCTACCGGAAATTATCTTTTTACTTTTGTCGCTTGTAGTATTTATTTTTTGTGCCGCAGATATGGTTGAATCATTTTGGCTTGGTTTAGGCGGTTGTATATTTGCGTTGTTTGTATTTGCACTATTCAATCTTGATATGCCGTCAGGCATAAGCCGAATAAAAGATTATTTAGAAAAACAATTCAAATTAGAATACGACTGATTTAGTAAAAAAAGTCGGGTGACAGTTTTGCAGAACAGCAAATCCCTGTCACCCGATATTTTTATATGAAAGTTGTTGTTAATTTGTAGGGGCGGATATCATCCGCCCGCCTGATGAATATTTATGTTCATACATATTTTTTGATGTGGCTAAAACTGTGTATTCAAATTTGCACGCATTGCGTGCAATCGTGTGCAACGCACACGAGAGGTAGAACACGGTTCTCCTTTACATTATTTCGGTAGCGATTGTTCATTTATACGGTTTATTCCTATCATAATATTTGTGCCTTTACTTGCGGGCGGATAATATCCGCCCCTACCGTTTAAAACCATACACCGTGTCGGGCGTTGTGTTGAAATGCAAAAAATAACCCGAAAAGGAAAATAATTCTTTTCGGGAAACAAAATCTGTGAAAAATAAAAAAATATTAAAAAAAGTCAGGAAAAAACGAAAAAAATCCGAAATTTCTCTTGACTTATTGATTATTTCAATATAGAATAATAAAATGTACCATAATGGGGATATGTACCGAAGAGGTCGGGAAAATCCGCAAAAAACTTTATCTGACAAGGGGATATTATCACAAAAATCCTTTTGTGTCAAGAGCTTTTTATGAGCAGGTTTTCAGTACCGCTTGCCCCGTTTCATAGATTTTTTAAGGAGTGATACGCCTATGGTTAATGTCAAACCCGTAAAGCTTGGCAACACCGAAAGAATGAGTTTTGGTAAAATCGATGAAGTAATTGATATGCCTAATCTTATTGACATTCAGAAAGCGTCATACAAATGGTTGCTTGACGAAGGTCTTAAAGAAGTATTTAAAGATGTTTCGGGCATTACCGATTATCAGGACAACCTTGTTCTTGATTTTATCGACTACACACTTGATGTTGATCACCCGAATTACAGCGTAATTGAGTGTAAGGTTCGTGATGCAACATATTCAGCTGCCCTTAGAGTAACCGCAAGACTTTTGAACAAGGCAACAGGTGAAATCAAAGAGAGCAATGTATTTATGGGC
>CACYTW010000175.1:0-762 GCA_902777435.1 uncultured Ruminococcus sp.
CCAACTCAATGAACTGTCTGACAGAGGCTCTCGGTATGGGACTTAAGGGAAACGGAACTATTCCTGCAGTATATTCTGCACGTATCGAGCTTGCAAAACACGCAGGAATGAAGGTTATGGAGCTTTTGGAAAAGAATATCCGTCCTCGTGATATTATGACAGAGGAGGCATTGATGAATGCTTTGACAGTTGATATGGCACTTGGCTGCTCTACCAACAGTATGCTTCACCTCCCTGCAATTGCTCACGAATGCGGCGTTGAGATAAACCTTGATATCGCAAATAAGATTAGCGAAAAGACACCTAACCTTTGTCACCTGGCACCTGCAGGCAGAACATATATTGAAGAACTTGACGAGGCAGGCGGTGTTTACGCTGTTATGAATGAGCTTAACAAAAAAGGCCTGCTGAATACAAATTGCATAACCGTAACAGGTAAAACTGTGGGCGAAAATATTAAGAATTGCATCAACCTCAATCACGAGGTAATCAGACCTATCGAAAATCCGTACAGCGAAACAGGCGGTATCGCTGTATTGAGAGGTAACCTTGCCCCTGAGGGCAGTGTGGTTAAGCGTTCGGCAGTAGTGCCTGAGATGCTTGTTCACGAAGGCCCGGCAAGAGTTTTCGAGTGCGAGGAAGATGCTCAATCCGCAATAAATGCAGGCAAGATAAACCCCGGTGATGTAGTTGTTATCAGATACGAAGGTCCTAAGGGCGGACCGGGTATGCGTGAAATGCTCAATCCCACATCTGCCATAA
>CACYTW010000175.1:787-2341 GCA_902777435.1 uncultured Ruminococcus sp.
CTGCCATAATGGGTATGGGTCTGGGTAACAGCGTTGCACTTATTACAGACGGACGTTTCAGCGGTGCAACAAGAGGTGCTTGTGTAGGTCATATCACACCTGAGGCGGCAAGCGGCGGTTTGATCGGTGTTGTAAACGAAGGCGATATTATAAGCATAAATATCCCTGAAAACAAGATTGAACTTAAAGTTCCGCAAGACGAGCTTGACCAGCGTATGAAGAACTTTACACCTAAGAAGAAGGAACTGACAGGCTATCTTAAGCGTTATGCCGAGATGGTGTCAGGCGGTGCTTCGGGGGCGATATTAAACTAAAATGCTGTACTCGAATTTAGACAAACTAAAATTTCAGTTGGACTCCCTTGCGGTGTTCAGAGGATTGCTGTCAGATGATGTGGTTGCATCTCTGTATAACTATCTTGACAATCCTACTGTAAGAGGATATTCAGACTTTGTTGCAAAGCTTTACAGAGCAAATATGGGAAACCTGAGTAAGCACATAAATTCAATATGCGAAAATGATGAAAACGTGTACGTAAAGGCAATAGGTAACGGCGAAAGCGTGCCTGAATATTTAAGCCAATGTGTAAAAAACGAACTGCAGATACTTCAAAGTGTTGCAGAACTTTCGGCGGAGGAATTATGTCAGCCCCTTGAATGGAGCGAGGCTTTGCCGAAGTTCCGTTCGGACAGTATCAGCCTGTCTGACAATTATGCTCACAGAACAAAGAATATCGGCAAATACGGCTATGGGGCATATGCCAAACATTCGATGTTCTATGTTGACGATACGGGCAGTATTGTGCCTGTCAATAATCCCGACCCTACACGTCTTAGCGACTTGATGGATTACAAGCGTGAACAGCAGATAATTATTGACAATACAAAGGCTTTGCTTGAGGGCAAGCCTGCCGCAAACATTCTGCTGACAGGTGATGCAGGAACAGGCAAATCGTCTACCATAAAGGCTGTAACAAATGAGCTGTTTTCTGAAGGCTTGCGTATAATCGAAATGAGTAAGGATAAACTGAGTGTTATCCCTAAAATTTTGAACGAGCTTGCGGATAACCCGTTGAAGTTTATAATATTTATCGACGACCTTTCATTCTTAAAGGACGACGATAACTTTAACGCATTAAAGGCGGTGTTGGAAGGCTCTGTTTCGGCAAAGTCAAATAATGTTGTGATATATGCAACGAGCAATCGCCGCCACATTATCAGAGAAACCTTTGGAGAGCGTGGCAATGACGATGTTCACCGCAACGAAACAATGCAGGAGGTAATATCTTTGTCAGAGCGTTTCGGAATACATATAACCTTCCAAAAGCCGAATAAGGATACCTTCTTGCGTATTGTATACGGACTTGCAGAGGCAAAGGGTATTGATATGCCCAAGGAGGAGTTAGCCGCGCAGGCTGAAAGAATGGCATTGGAACGCGGCGGACGTTCTGCAAGGCTTGCTAAGCAGTATATAGATTATCTATTGTCTGCAAAATAAAATGCGTCAACACCTGGGTTAATAAGGTGAACGTTCCCGTCACTTTACGGCATTGAT